>NZ_JASCPN010000100.1:0-9113 GCF_029960155.1 Pseudomonas sp. PS01300
GGTCAAGCCCGCTCCCACAGAAACCGTCGAACCTGTGGGAGCGGGCTTGACCCGCGATTGCAGACGGCACGGTCTCAGATCTGCACCAACCGCCCCGCATGCTCGGCCGGCAACCGATCCCCACGCCCGAACAGCTTGTGGCGCAAGGTGCCCGCCTCATACTCGGTGCGATAGCGCCCGCGCCGCTGCAGTTCCGGCACCACCGTGTCGACCACCGCCTGCAGGTCATCCGGCACCACCGCGTAGGTGAGGTTGAAGCCGTCGATGCCGGTGGCATCCAGCCATTGCTCCAGCTGGTCGGCAATCTCCACCGGCGACCCCAGCAGCACCGGGCCACGCCCGCCCAGGCTGACGAACTCCGCCGCCTCGCGCACGGTCCAGCGCCGGTTCGGGTCCGACCTGGTAAAGGCGGCCAGCGCCGTGCGCCCGGCATCGTTCTCGATGTACTCGATCAGCGCATCCGGCTCCAGGTTGGAAAAATCGATCCCGGTCCAGCCCGACAGCAAGGCCAGCGCCGCCTCGATATCCACGTACTGGCGGTACTCGTCCAGCCTGGCCTGGGCCGCTTCGCGCGTGTCACCCACGATCAGCAGCGCCTGCGCGTATATCAGCACCTCGCCTTCCTGGCGCCCGGCCTCGCGCGTGGCCTGGCGAATGCCGTCCACATAGCTGCGCAGTACCGTCTGGGTCGGGCCGCTGATGAACACGCATTCGGCATGGGTAGCGGCAAAGCGCTGCCCGCGTGCCGAGGCGCCGGCCTGGAACAGCACCGGGGTGCGTTGTGGCGATGGTTCGCTCAGGTGCACGCCAGGCACCTGGAAGTGCGCACCGGCATGCCCGATCGGGTGCACCCGCGCAGGCTCCACGAACACCCCGCGGGCCCGGTCGCGGACCACCGCATCGTCGTCCCAGCTCTTCTCCCACAGCTTGTAGAGCACCTGCAGGTACTCCTCGGCCAGCTCGTAACGCTCGTCGTGGGCCAGCTGCCGGGCCAGCCCCAGGTTGCGCGCGGCGCTGTCCAGGTAGCCGGTGACGATGTTCCAGCCCACCCGCCCGTCGCTCAGGTGATCGAGGGTCGACATGCGCCGGGCGAACGGGTACGGGTGCTCATAGGTGAGGCTGAAGGTGATGCCGAAGCCCAGGTGCTCGGTGACCCCGGCCATGGCCGGCACGATCAGCAACGGATCGTTCACCGGTACCTGCACGCCGCCGCGCAGGGCTGCGTCGTGGCTGCCCTGGTACACGTCGTACACGCCCAGCACATCCGCGATGAACAGCGCGTCGAAACGTCCGCGCTCCAGCAGCCTGGCCAGCCCGGTCCAGTAGCTCAGGCGATTGAAATCGCTGCTGGTGTTGCGTGGGTGGCGCCACAGCCCCGGCGACTGGTGCGTGGCGGCGTTCATGCTGAAGGCGTTGAAACGGATGGGCTTGGACATGCTCGAATCGCTCGCGGTCAAGGCAGTACGGAGACGGGGTACACGGCGTCGGCGACCTTGAGCGGCTTGGGAATCAGGCCCAGGCCCTGGAAGGTGTCCGCCAGCTTCTGCTGTTCGGCCGTGATCTCGGGGGTGATGGCCACCGCGTTGTAGTTGCGACGCTCGCTGGCCACTTCCAGCACGTCGGCGCCGATACCCAGTTGCGGAGCCAGCAGGGCCGCCACTTCCTTGGGTTTTGCGTTGGCCCAGTTGCTGACCTTGCCCAGCTCGGTGAAGAAGGTCTTGAGCACACCACGGTTCTCGTCGGCAAAGGCTGGCGAAGACAGGTAGAAGGTGCGGTTGTTGGTCAGCCCGGTGCCGTCGCGCAGGGTCTTGAGGCCGGGTTGTTTTTCCGCTGCGGCGAGGAAGGGGTCCCACAGGGTCACGGCCTTGACGCTGCCCGATTGCAGGGCGGCCACGGCATCGGCGGCGTTGTTGACGTAGGCCGGGTCGATGTCCTTGTAGCTCAGGCCGGTGTCCTGCAGGGCCACGGCCAGCAGATACTGGGCATTCCAGCCGCGACCGGTGGCCACGCGCTGGCCCTTGAGGGCGGCGATATCGGCGACCTTGTCCTGCTCGCGCACCACAATGCCGATGCCGCGCGGGTAGGGCTGTTCGGCGGCCAGGTACACCACCGACTTGCCCGACGCCTGGGCGAACACCGACGGCGCATCGGCGGCGTGCCCCAGGTCGATGGCGCCGGTGCTCAGGGCCTCGAGCAACTGCGGGCCGGCGGCGAACTCGTACCAGCTGACCTTGATGCCTTGCGGCGCCAGGGCTTTTTCCAGGGCGCCGGAGCCCTTGAGAATGTTGACGCTGTTGAACTTCTGGTAGCCGATACGCAGGTTCTTGGTTGGCTCGGCGTAGGCGGCCGGGCCAGGCAGTACCAGGCTGGCGAGCGCGGCAAAGGCACCGCCAAGCAGCACGCGGCGCAGGGTCGAAGGAGGTTTGTTGGACATGGTGAGGGCTCCGCAGGCGGGTTTGTCAGGTGTTTTCTGGTAGGGCCTGAAAGTAAAGGCTGACGCCCGCGGAGTGCAATTTTTTTATTACTTTTAGTTAGAACAAATAGTTATTTTTATATCCTTTTTGAATTTATCGGCCGTGCCAGTCGCCCACAAAAAAGCCCCCGACGGGTCGGGGGCTTTGTGTGTGCATCAATGCATGAACAAGGCGATCAGAATGATGATCGGGATAGGCACACCGAGGAAGAACAGCAGTATCGAGCGCATGGTGAATCTCCTGTCAGAGGGTACGGGCAGTGGTGGGGTCGACGCGCACCGGGTCGGCCGTCAGGAACACGGCGGCATCACGGCGACGGCCACCCCAGATGGCGAACAGGCTGGCGAAGAACGCGCCGCACAGCAGGGCCACGAACATCCACAGCGCAGAGGCGGCAGCGGCCTTGCGTGCGGCGTCGGCCAGTTGCTTGGCCTCTTCTATGGCCTGGCGGGCTTCGGCGAACACGGTGTCGATGCGCTGTTCGGCTTCTGCCTGGCTGATCTGGGTGCGCTGGGCAATCACGTTGGCCAGGTAGGTACGGTCTTCGGCGTTCAGCTGGCCGTCGGCCAGGCCACGCACGAAGATGCGCGCGGCAATGCCGTGGGCCGCGTCATCGGTGACCGCCACCGGGCGTTCGTCACGGAACAGCATGTCGATGAAGTAGGCCGAATCGTCATTGCTCGCCTTGCTGCTGTTGGCAGCCGCGCCGGCACCAGCCGCAGCCACGCCAGAGGCCGCCATCGCGCCGGCCTGGACGCCGCCGCTCACCACCGAGCTCACCGAACCCACCACCAGCACCGCAGTTACCAGCGTGGCAAAGGCCCAGGCCAGGAAACCGTGGGCGGTATTGCGGAAATACACTTCATCGCCATGCAGGTTGGCCCATTTGACCCGCAGCCGCCCGGCGATGTAGCCGCCCAGGCCCGAGGCAATGATCTGCGTCAGCGCCAGCCACACGATGCTCGAAATACCCAGTTGCTTGGCCGTGGCGCCATCACCCGGCCACGGCGAGACAGCCGAGAACCCCAGGCCGAAGCCCAGCACGATAAGGATCAGCGACAGTGCGGCGGCACCGGTGGCACCGGCGAAGATGGCCGCCCAGGACACCCCTGAGTGGCTGGAGGTGTCCCCCGCGGGGACGGCGTAGGTATCGGCACTTGTAATCATTGTTGGTGCTCCAGTCATGAAATGGGTCTTCCCCCTCCTGTAGAGCAGTTGCTGTGCCAAATGCTACGAAATATTTATCCTTTCAAAATCAATCAGTTGTAAAACCGAACCGTCCTAAGGCCATGCAGCCTGCATGAGGGCCCGTTTTGCCTCATGCAAATTGCAACCTTGCGCCCGACGGGGATTCCCCACACCCCGCCTGGTGGCTTACCCTAGCCGCCGGTTGGCGCCAGTGGGCGTCACGCATTCCTGCCGTTGGAGCTCTAGCATGTATCAAGACACCGCCACCGTGACCGTCAGCGCCGAATACGCAGGCAAGGAGACCGAGGCCGTGGACAATGCCAATGTGTTGATCGGGTTGAAGGTCGATGGCGAAACCCGCTTCACGGTCGAGTTCAACGGCAAGCTGGACGCCCCGCAGGACCCCACCCACATCTGCGTCACCCTGAGCAACGGCCTGTCCTATCACGGCGAGATCACCGATGGCAGGGCCGATGAAGTGGGTGGCTACATCGCCTTCGACTGCGATGGCATCGACCCGGCACTGCTTGGCTGATTCGGCCGTTCAGGCCCGGTCAGCGGCAGGAGCGCAGCCTTGCGCTCCTGCCAGAACCCTCCCGCCGGCTCATCCAGCAAAATAATTGCACTCAAGCTGCATTTTTTTGCGTTGGAGCCCATCCCCGCTTTTGTTCAGACTGCGCGCATCCGAACCCCCGGATTTCCATCTCCAGGGACGGAGCCCTTTGCGTATTGCCCCCTCGCGATACAAAGCCCCCTCGTCTTGGGCGGGCTTCTTTTATTTCAACAGGTACCAGGTCGTCGCATGTCCACCCGCCGTCTGAACAACTGGCTCGATCACTTCATCCCCGCCGCGTTGCATATCCCGCCCAAAGAGTGGCTGCGGGCCGGCCTTGGCGCCGTGCTCGGCCTGCTGGTGGCCGGCGGGCTGTGCAGCGTGCTGTTCGGCAACGCCGTCACCCTGCACCTGATGGCCCCGCTGGCTGCGTCGGCGGTGCTGCTGTTCGGGGTGCCCTCGGGCGCACTGTCGCAGCCCTGGCCGCTGCTGGGCAGCTACAGCTGCGCGATGCTGGTGGGCCTGGTGCTGCACCACTGGCTGGGCGCGAGCCTGGTGGTGGTGTGCATGGCGCTGGTGCTGGTGGTGCTGCTGATGTGCCTGCTGCGCTGCCTGCACCCGCCGGGCGCGGCACTGGCGGTCAGCCTGGCGATGGCCGACCCGTCGCTGGCGAGCCTGGGCGCCCAGGTGGTCGAGCCGGTGCTGCTCAATGCCCTGTGCCTGCTGCTGGTGGCAGTGGTGTACAACCGCCTGACCGGCGTGCGCTACCCCAAGATCGTCGCCCCGCGGCCCGACCTGCACCGTACCCAGGATGCGCCCGTGAGCGAGCGGGTAGGGGTGAGTGCCGGCGACCTGGACCGCGCATTGAATGAACTGGGCGAGTTCGTCGACGTGACCCGTGATGACCTGGAGCGCATCATCCTGGCCACCGAGCGCCATGCCTTGCAGCGCAGCCTGGGCGGCATGACGGCTGCCCGGGTGATGTCGCGCGACGTGCAGTCCGCCAGCCCGGACACCACGCTTGAGCAAGCCTTCAAGATGCTGGGCGAGCATCGCCTGAAGATCCTCCCCGTGCTCGACGAGGCGCGCCAGCTGGTGGGTATCGTCAGCGTCGGCGACCTGCTCGATTCGGCAATGGCCGCACGCCGTTTCAGCTGGCGCGCGCTGTTCGGCCGGCGTCGCCCGGTGCGCCTGGAACAGGTCATGACCAAACCGGTACGCAGCGTGAACAGCGACGAACCGGCGGTGGCCCTGATCCCGCTGCTGTGCGACCAGGGCCTGCATTGCCTGCCAGTGCTCGAAGCCGGGCAACTGGTCGGGGTGGTCACCCAGACCGACCTGATCGGCGCGCTGCACCAGCAACTGCTGCAGCGCGAGCAGGCCGGTCTAGATCAGCGGGTCCCAGCGCTGGGACCAGTCACTGTCCCCCGCGACCACGCCGCGTAACAGGCCAAACGCCTGTTGCAGCGCTGCCGAGTCGCGCTCGCGGGCGTACACCAGGTAGGTCGGGTAGGTGAACTCCGGCGCCTGCGGCACCCGTTCGAGCACGCCGCAGTCCAGGTAGCTCTGCACCACGCGGGCGCGAAAGTAGCCGCTGCCGCCGTGTTCAAGGATGTACTGCAAGGCCATCGGGCCGAGGTTGAAGCTCAAGGCAGGGCGCGCGTGCTCGGGCAGCGCCGCGTCATGCTGGCGGCGGAACGCCTCGCCCCAGTCGATGTAGATATACGGCTCGGGCTGGCCGGCACGGCGCACGCACACCAGCTTCTCTTCCAGCAGTTGCTCCACCTGCACCCCCGGGCCGTACCCCGGCTGGTACACCAGCGCTGCATCCAGCTGGCCCATGTCCAGTTTGCGCAGCAGCGTGTCGCTGTCGCCCACCTCGCTGCGGATGGCATGGCTGGGCACCTCCTGATGCAGTACGCGAACCCAGTCCAGCAGCAGCGGGTTGCACAGGCTGACTTCTCCGCCGATGTGCAGCACCTGGTAGCCGCCGGCGGGCAACGGCAGGTCGCGCCGCGCCGCCTCCCAGGTGTGCACCAGCTGGTTGGCGTAGGCCACGAAGCCCTTGCCGTCGGCGGTCAGGCTGGCGCCGTTGCGGCTGCGCACGAACAATTGGCAGCCGAGCAACTGCTCGAGCTTCTGCACCCGCGCGCTGATCGCGGTCTGGGTCACGTGCAGGTGCTCTGCGGCGGCCACCAGGCTGCCGCTGCGCACGATTTCGATGAAGGTACGCGCCAGGTCGATATCCATGGGGGCCTCGTGTTCTACCAGTGCACAGTCTAGAGCTTTCAGTGCCCTTGTAGGAGCCGGCCTTGCCGGCGAAGGCCACGCAACGGATTTTGCGTCAGGCACAAAACCCCTTAGCCTAGGGCGACTACACCGCCGGAGCGCGCCTTGAACCCCACCTTCGCCTCGTTGAGCCTTGCGCACCTGCGTACCCTCGACACACTGTTGCAGCTCAAGAACCTCAGCCATGCCGCCGAGCGCCTGGGCAGCAGCCAGTCAGTGCTCAGCCGCCAGCTGGCGCACATGCGCGAAGCCTTCGACGACCCGCTGCTGGTTCGCCAGGGCCGCGGCTATGTACTCAGCGAACGGGCCCAGGCGCTGGTGCTGCCCCTGCGCCAGGTACTGGGCGAGCTCGACGCCCTGCGCCAACCCGAGGCCTTCAGCCCGCAGCGCTGCGAGCGGCGATTCTGCCTGGCCGCCTCCGACTACATCGCCGAACACATGCTGCCGTTGCTGGTCAGCCGCCTGGCCGAGCAGGCGCCGGGGGTGTCGATCGACTACCGCAGCTGGTCGCCGGACCAGTTCGAACGCCTGGCCAGCGGTGAAATCGACCTGGCCACCACGCTGTTCGACAGCGCCCCGGCCAACCTGCACGGGCGCATGCTCGGCGAGGATCGCGCGGTGTGCCTGATGCACCGCGAACACCCGCTGGCCCGGCACGCCGAGCTGAGCCAGGACGACTACCTGGCCTGGGGGCACGTGCGCATCTGTGGCGGCGGCGACAAGGACAGCTTCATCGACCGCCACCTGCGCGGCCAGGGCCTTGCCCGGCGCATCACCCTGCAGGTGCCGTTCTTCTCGGCGGCGGTGCAGGTGGTGTGCGCCAGCCAGACACTGGTCACTGTGCCCGAACACATCGCCCGCCAGCTCAGCCGCCTGCACCCGGTGGTGTGGTGCCCGCTGGCGTTCGTCGAACACACCCAGCGCTACTGGGTGGTGTGGCACCAGCGCCTGCAGGCTTCGGCCGAGCACCGCTGGTTTCGTGCGCAGGTGTTCGAGCTGTGGCAGCAGTCGCAGTTCGGCGTCACCGGCAGCTATGTGGATTCGCCATAGCAGCTATGCGCGGCGCGGCGTGTTTCAGCGGCCAGCCAGCGCCTAGACTCGCTGGCACTGCAATCACCCCCACAGGAGCCAGCGCGTGAGCCCAGAAGAATTTCGCCAGCAAGGTCACCAACTGATCGACCGCATCGCCGATTACCGTGCCAATGTCGCCAGCCTGCCGGTCATGGCCCAGGTCGAGCCGGGCTACCTGAAGAATGCCTTGCCCCAGGCCGCGCCGCAGCAGGGCGAACCCTTCGAGCAGATCCTCGCCGACGTGGACCAGCTGGTGATGCCCGGCCTGTCGCACTGGCAGCACCCGGACTTCTTCGGCTACTTCCCCTCCAACGGCACGCTGTCTTCGGTGCTGGGCGACTTTCTCAGCACCGGCCTGGGCGTGCTCGGCCTGTCGTGGCAGTCGAGCCCGGCGCTGAGCGAGCTGGAGGAGACCACGGTCGACTGGCTGCGCCAGATGATCGGCCTGTCCGGTGCCTGGAGCGGGGTGATCCAGGACACCGCCTCCAGCAGCACGCTGGTGGCGCTGATCTGCGCCCGCGAGCGCGCCAGCGACTACGCGCTGGTCAAGGGTGGCCTGCAAGCGCAGGCCCGGCCGCTGATGATCTACACCAGCGCCCAGGCCCACAGCTCGGTAGACAAGGCCGCGCTGCTGGCCGGCTTCGGCAAGCACAACATCCGCTACATCGAAGTCGACGAAGCCTTCGCCATGCGCCCTGAAGCGCTGGCAGCGGCCATCGAGCAGGACCTTGCCGCAGGGCTGCAACCATGCGCGGTGGTCGCCACCACCGGCACCACGGCCACCACCGCCCTCGACCCGCTCGAACCGATCGGCCGCATCGCCCGCGCCCATGGCCTGTGGCTGCATGTGGACTCGGCCATGGCCGGTTCGGCGATGATCCTGCCCGAATGCCGCTGGATGTGGACCGGCATCGAGCAGGCCGACTCCATCGTGGTCAATGCGCACAAATGGCTGGGGGTGGCGTTCGACTGCTCGCTGTATTTCGTGCGTGACCCGCAGCACCTGATCCGTGTGATGAGCACCAACCCCAGCTACTTGCAGTCGGCGGTCGATGGCGAAGTGAAGAACCTGCGCGACTGGGGCATCCCGCTGGGGCGCAGGTTTCGTGCGTTGAAGCTGTGGTTCATGTTGCGCAGCGAAGGCGTGGAAGGCTTGCAGCAACGCCTGCGCCGCGACCTGGGCAATGCTCGCTGGCTTGAACAGCAGGTAGGTGCGGCGCCGGGCTGGGAGGTGCTGGCGCCGGTGCAGTTGCAGACCCTGTGCATTCGTCACCAGCCTGGCGGGCTGGAAGGCGAGGCACTGGACCGCCACACCCGCGCCTGGGCCGACCGGCTCAATGCGTCGGGCGCGGCGTATGTGACCCCGGCGACGTTGAACGGGCAGTGGATGGTGCGGGTGTCGGTGGGCGCGTTGCCCACCGAGCGCGAGCATGTGGCAAGGCTCTGGGAGGGGTTGCAGCAGGTGGTCAAGGGCTGATCCCTGCGGCCCCCCGGCCCGGGCCGGCGGGGGGGGCGCCCGGGGGGGCGCCCCCCCGGGG
>NZ_JASCPN010000101.1:0-9111 GCF_029960155.1 Pseudomonas sp. PS01300
AATCTGATCAACCACCGCCAATTTAAAAGACAGTGAGTAATCACGCTGTGTGCGCTTTACACCTTGCTCCATCTGACTCTCCGGAAATTCGGGATGGGAGGTGTAAACCTTATTCAGGACGGGACACTGGCCAACAAAAAGCCGACCTCAGGGTCGGCTTTTTCATTGGTTGCCTATGCCGGCGAACGGTGCGCTGCGGTTCTACTTCTTGCGCTTGGGAATCCGCACCAGCTGGGTTTCCGAGTACATGTCATGCCAGGCGCGTTTTTTCTTGTCCACCAGCGACCACAGAAACCCCAGGCCCAGGCACAGCCACGACGCAATCGACACCACAAAGCGCAGCAGTGCCTGCCACAGGCTGATGGCACTGCCGTCGGCATTCTGCACGCGGATGCCCCATACCTGCATGCCAAGGGTCTGGCCGCCGTGGGTCCAGAACTTGGCGAAGAAGCCGAACAGCATGAACAGCAGAACGGTCGACAGCAACGGATCGCCATCCAGCGCCCCCGCCTCGGTCAGGGCGCGCATGCGCGTCTCGCCGATGATCGCCATCTGCACCATCTTGTACACCAGCGTGGTCACCATCAGCAGGGCGGTGCACAACAGGAAGTCATAGAACATCGCGGCCAGGCGACGGCCCAGGCCGACCACGGGGAACTCGCCCTGTGGTTGAAGAAGTTGCTTGGGCATGCGCTCAGGCTCCGGGTGACAAAGCGCCCATTCTACGGAATTGCGCGCACAAAAAAGCCCCTGCTGTTGCCAGCAGGGGCTCTTTCGTTGATGAAGATCAGGCTTCGGCTTGAACTTCGTCGGCTTGCATGCCTTTTTGGCCCTGCACAGCAACGAAGGTCACTTTCTGGCCTTCTTTCAGGCTCTTGAAGCCGTTGCCCTGAATAGCGCGGAAGTGTACGAACAGATCCGGACCGCTTTCTGGAGTGATGAAACCAAAACCTTTCTCGTCGTTAAACCACTTGACGGTACCGCTCTGACGTTGGGACATTGTCTTATTTCCTTTGAAACTTAGAATTAGTAACAGTTTCTTTCATTGAAAGAGTACTGGGCTGGGTTGCAGGAAAGTAAGAGACGTCGAACGGGTTGTAGCAAAACTCGGCGCTACTGCCCAGGTCACGAACCATAGCGACCCATGCAAACACAGTGCAGTGAATCTACACTCATTTCGATTGCAAAAACAAGTCCCGCAGAGCGCCGCACCACGGGGCCTGGCGGGAAATTTCCGGGGCTGTTTGCGGGCCGCTGTCGGGCGTGTTCGAAAGTTGTAAAACGCGTTCGAAAACGAATATCCCGAACGCGCCATGACACCTTGTTTCAATTGCGCTGTTTCAGCCGCGATAGTAGCGCTGGGCAACGAACGGCATCTTGCTGACTTTCATCGCCACCCGTTTGCCGCGCACGATGGCCCACAGCGGTGTATCGAGCGCTGCATGGGCCTGGTCCACATATCCCATCGCCACTGGCGCGCCCAGCGTGGGCCCGAAGCCTCCGCTGCAGATGCTGCCGACCACCGTGCCGGCCTCATCGACGATCTCGGCCCCTTCGCGCACCGGGGTGCGCTCCTGCGGCAGCAGGCCGACGCGCTTGCGCGCCACGCCGCTGTGCTGCTGGGCGAAGATCGCAGCAGCGCCGGGGAAGCCTCCCGCCCGCGAGCCATCGGCGCGGCGTACCTTGGAGATGGCCCACAGCAGGCTCGCCTCGATCGGCGTGGTGTCGGCATTCATGTCATGCCCGTACAGGCACAGGCCGGCTTCCAGGCGCAGCGAGTCGCGCGCGCCCAGGCCGATGGCGGCCACTTCCGGCTCGGCCAGCAGGTGACGGGCCAGGGCCTCGGCGCTGGCGCTGGGCACACTGATCTCGAAGCCGTCTTCACCGGTGTAGCCCGAACGGCTCACGTAGCAGTCCACGCCCAGCAACACCACGGGCTTGAACTGCATGAAGGTCATGTCCGCCACCTCGGGGGCCAGGCGCTGCAGCACCTTGACCGCCGCCGGGCCCTGCAGGGCCAGCAGGGCGCGCTCTTCGAACAGCGGCTGCACCTGGCACAGCGTGCCGATGTGCTGGCGCAGGTGGGCCAGGTCCTGGTCCTTGCAGGCGGCGTTGACCACCAGGAACAGTTCGTCGTTGCCCAGGTTGGCCACCATCAGGTCGTCGAGGATGCCGCCCTGTTCGTTGGTGAACATCGCGTAACGCTGCATGCCCACCGGCAAATCGATGATGTCGACCGGCACCAGGGTTTCCAGGGCCTTGGCGGCATCGGCGCCCACCAGGCGGATCTGGCCCATGTGCGACACGTCGAACAGGCCGGCCTGTTCGCGGGTGTGCAGGTGCTCCTTGAGCACCCCCAGCGGGTACTGCACGGGCATGTCGTAGCCGGCGAACGGCACCATGCGCGCGCCCAGTTCCAGATGCAGGGCATGAAGCGGTGTTTGCAGCAGTGTGTCGGTGGACATTGATGTCTCCTTCTAGAGGCTTGAGGTTGTCAGCACTCGATGATGTTGACGGCCAGACCGCCGCGGGCGGTCTCCTTGTATTTGCTTTTCATGTCGGCGCCGGTCTGGCGCATGGTGCGGATCACCTTGTCGAGCGAGACGAAGTGCTGCCCGTCGCCGCGCAAGGCCATGCGCACCGCGTTGATCGCCTTGACCGAGCCCATGGCATTGCGTTCGATGCAGGGCACCTGGACCAGCCCGCCAATCGGGTCGCAGGTCAGGCCCAGGTTGTGTTCCATGCCGATTTCGGCGGCGTTCTCGACCTGTTGCACGCTGCCGCCCAGCACCTCGCACAGGGCCCCGGCTGCCATCGAACAGGCCACCCCGACCTCGCCCTGGCAGCCCACCTCGGCCCCCGAGATCGAGGCGTTTTCCTTGTACAGGATGCCGATGGCAGCGGCGGTGAGCAGAAAGCGCACCACGCCGTCTTCGCTGGCACCCCCGATGAAGCGCATGTAGTAGTGCAGCACCGCCGGCACGATGCCGGCAGCGCCATTGGTGGGGGCGGTGACCACGCGACCGCCGGAGGCGTTTTCTTCGTTGACCGCCAGGGCATAGAGGTTGACCCAGTCGAGTACCGACAGCGCATCGCGCAGGCTCGCCTCGGGGTTGGCGCACAGCTGGCGGTGCAGGGCCGCAGCGCGGCGCTTGACCTTGAGCCCGCCGGGCAGAATGCCCTCGTTGCGACAGCCGGCGGCCACGCAGTCCTGCATCACTTGCCAGATGTGCAGCAGGCCGCTGCGGGTCTCGGCCTCGGGGCGCCAGGCCGATTCGTTGGCCAGCATCACCTGGCTGATGCTCAGGTGATGCGTGGTGCAGTGGTCAAGCAGTTCCCGGGCCGTCTTGAACGGGTAGGGCAGTGTGGTGCTGTCCTCGACGATACGATCGGCCCCGGCGGCGCCTTCGTCGACCACGAAACCACCGCCCACCGAGTAGTACTCGCGGCTGCGTACCTGCAGGCCGGCGGCGTCGAAGGCACGAAAGATCATGCCGTTGGGGTGAAAGGCCAGCGGCTTGCGGATCATCGCCAGGTGCTGTTTTTCGTTGAACTCGATGGCGTGCTCGCCCAGCAGGTAGAGCTGCCCGCTGCTGCGGATCGCCTGCAGGCGCGCTGCGATGGTGTCGGTGTCGACGCTGTCGGGGTGTTCGCCCTCAAGCCCCAGCAGCACCGCCTTGTCGCTGCCGTGGCCCTTGCCGGTGGCGCCGAGCGAGCCGTACAGCTCGACCTTGACGCTGGCGGTACTGGCCAGCAGGTCGTCGCGGCGCAGGCCCTCGGCAAAACGCGCGGCTGCGCGCATCGGCCCGACGGTATGGGAGCTGGAGGGGCCGATGCCGATCTTGAACAGGTCGAAGACGCTGAGTGACATGGTCGTACCCTCGTGCAGGTTGAAAAGCTTCGCCGGCAAGGCCGGCCCCTACAGATGCGCGCGGGCTCTGCAGGAGCCGGCCTTGCCGGCGAAGAGGCCCTCAGGCGTCCTGATAGCTTTCGATCGACGGGCAGGCGCAGATCAGGTTGCGGTCGCCGAACACGTTGTCGACACGCCCCACGGGTGGCCAGTACTTGGCCTCCACCAGCGATGGCAGCGGGTACACCGCCTGCTGGCGGCTATAGCCGTGGGGCCATTCGCCGGCCAGTTCGGCCGCGGTGTGCGGGGCGTTCTTCAGCGGGTTGTCGTCCTTGTCCAGGCTGCCGTTCTCCACTGCGCGAATCTCTTCGCGAATACAGATCATGGCGTTGCAGAAGCGGTCCAGTTCCTCCTTGGCCTCGCTCTCGGTCGGCTCGATCATCAACGTGCCGGCCACCGGGAACGACATGGTCGGGGCATGGAAGCCGAAGTCGATCAGGCGCTTGGCCACGTCGTCGACGCTGATGCCGCTGCTGTCCTTGAGCGGGCGCAGGTCCAGGATGCACTCGTGCGCCACCAGGCCATTGCCGCCGGTGTACAACACAGGATAGTGCTCTTCCAGGCGGCGGGCGATGTAGTTGGCATTCAGGATCGCCATCTGCGACGCACGCTTGAGCCCGGCGCCGCCCATCATGCGGATGTACATCCAGGTGATCGGCAGGATGCTGGCACTGCCGAACGGCGCTGCGCATACCGCGCCCTGGGGGTTGTGCAGGTGCGCATGGCCCGGCAGGAACGGCGCCAGGTGCGCCTTGACGCCGATCGGGCCGACGCCCGGGCCGCCACCGCCGTGGGGGATGCAGAAGGTCTTGTGCAGGTTCAGGTGGGACACGTCGCCGCCGAACTTGCCCGGGGCGCACAGGCCGACCATCGCGTTCATGTTGGCGCCGTCGATGTACACCTGGCCGCCGTTGTCGTGGATGATCGCGCAGATCTCGCCGATGGCCTCCTCGAACACACCGTGGGTGGACGGGTAGGTGATCATCAGCGCGGCCAACTGGTCGCGGTGCTCGATGGCCTTGGCGCGCAGGTCGTCGATGTCGACGTTGCCACGGGCATCGCACGCAGTGACCACCACGCGCATGCCGGCCATGTGTGCGGTGGCCGGGTTGGTGCCGTGGGCCGAGGAGGGAATCAGGCAGATATCGCGGCGGGCATCGCCCCGGCTCTGGTGGTAGGCGCGGATCGCCAGCAGGCCGGCGTACTCGCCCTGCGAACCGGCGTTGGGCTGCAACGACACGGCGTCATAGCCAGTGGCGGCGCACAGCATGGCCTCCAGCTCGTCGGTCAGTTGCTGGTAGCCCTGGCTCTGCTCGGCGGGGGCAAAGGGGTGCAGGTTGCCGAACTCGGCCCAGGTCACCGGGATCATTTCGCTGGCGGCGTTGAGCTTCATGGTGCACGAGCCCAGCGGGATCATGGTGCGGTCCAGCGCCAGGTCCTTGTCGGCCAGCTTGCGCAGGTAGCGCATCAGTTCGGTTTCGCTGTGGTAGCGGTTGAACACCGGGTGTTCGAGGATGGCCGACTGGCGCAGCAGGGCGGCCGGCAGTCGTGCTGGCGTGGCAGTGGCCAGCGCGGCGAAGTCCGGTACGGCCTGGCCATTGGCGAACAGCTGCCACAGGGCCTCGACATCGGCCTGGGTGCTGGTTTCGTCCAGCGACAGGCCCAGGTGCTCGGGATCGATCTGGCGCAGGTTGAGCTGGCGGGCGCGCGCCTGTTCATGCAGCGCGGCAGTCGCGCCGCCGGTGGCCAGGGTCAGGGTGTCGAAGAACGCGGCGTTCTGCACGTTCACGCCCAGTGCCTTGAGGCCGCTGGCCAGGATCGCGGTCAGCTGGTGGGTGCGCTGGGCGATCTGCTTGAGGCCCTGCGGGCCGTGGTACACGGCGTACATGCTGGCGATGTTGGCCAGCAGTACCTGGGCGGTGCAGATGTTGCTGGTGGCCTTCTCGCGGCGGATGTGCTGCTCGCGGGTCTGCATGGCCAGGCGCAGGGCGGTCTTGCCGAAGCGGTCGATGGACACGCCGACCAGGCGCCCGGGCATGTCGCGCTTGAACGCATCGCGGGTGGAGAAGTACGCCGCATGCGGGCCGCCGAAGCCCAGCGGCACGCCGAAGCGCTGGGCGCTGCCGATGGCCACGTCGGCGCCGAATTCGCCCGGCGGGGTCAGCAGGGTCAGCGCCAGCAGGTCGGCGGCTACCGCCACCAGCGCGTTGGCGGCGTGCAGGCGCTCCACCAGTTCGCGGTAGTCGAACACCTCGCCGTTGCTGGCCGGGTACTGCAGCAGGGCGCCGAAGAAGGCGCTCACGTCGCCCAGCTCGCGCTCGTCGCCCACCACCACCTCGATGCCCAGCGGCTCGGCACGGGTGCGCAGCACGTCGAGGGTCTGCGGGTGGCAATGCACCGAGGCGAAGAAGGCGTGGCTGCCCTTGTTCTTGCTCAGGCGCTTGCAGAACGTCATGGCTTCGGCGGCGGCCGTGGCTTCGTCGAGCAGGGAGGCGTTGGCGATCGGCAAGCCGGTGAGGTCGCTGATCAGGGTCTGGAAGTTCAGCAGCGCTTCCAGGCGGCCCTGGGAAATCTCGGGCTGATAGGGGGTGTAGGCGGTGTACCAGGCCGGGTTTTCCAGCAGGTTGCGCAGGATCGGTGCCGGGGTGTGGGTGTTGTAGTAGCCCTGGCCGATGAAGCTCTTGAACAGCTGGTTCTTGCCGGCGATGGCCTTGAGCGAGGCCAGGGCATCGGCTTCGCTCTGCCCGTCACCGAGCTCGAGCACGCTGGTGCCCTTGATGCTGTCGGGGATCACGGCGGCGCTCATGGCCTCCAGCGAGTCGAAGCCCAGGGTGGCGAGCATGGCCTGCTCGTCGGTATCGCGCGGGCCGATATGACGGGCGATGAACTGATTGGCGGTGCCGAGGTTGATGGTCATGGTGATTTCCTCAGGCGTCGGCGTTGGCTTTGATCAGACGGTCGTAGGCGTCCTGGTCGAGCAGTTGCGCGACGGCGCCGGCATCGGCCGGGATGAAGCGGAAGAACCAGCCTTCGCCCAGCGGATCTTCGTTGACCAGCTCGGGGCTGTCCTGCAGCTGTTCGTTGACTGCCACCACTTCACCGGTCAGCGGCATGTACACGCCGCTGGCGGCTTTGACCGATTCGACGGTGGAGGCTTCGGCCCCGGCTTCGTAGGTTTGCAGTTCCGGCAGTTGCACATAGACCACGTCACCCAGTGCGTTCTGGGCAAAGGCGGTGATCCCGACCGTGACGCTGCCGTCGGCTTCGGCGCGCAGCCATTCGTGATCTTCGGTAAAACGCAACTCGCTCATGGGAACTCCTCAGGGGGGCGGTAGGGCTCACCATCAGGCCAGCCCGGAACTGACATCTCCTTAGCAAGTTCGTGGCCATTTATAAAAAATGCTTACAAATCAATTAGTTATGTATTTGTCAGCGGTGCTCGTTATACAGGTCGTAGCGAAATCGCTACACCTGTCGAGTATTGAAAAAGCGCAGAGGGATCAAAACCTTGCATTACAGTGGCAAACGGGCGATGTAGCGAAATCGATACGGTGTATCGAATTCGCTACGGAAGGGTTTCCTTTCCGGGAATGCCATACTTGCGCAGCCGATGCGCAATAGCCGTGTGCGAAGTCTGCAAGCGACTGGCCAACTGGCGGGTGGAGGGGTAGGTGGCGTAGAGCTTTTCCAGCAGGCCACGCTCGAAGTTCTCCACGGCCTGCTCCAGGCTGGCCACTTCACCATCGCTTTGGCGCGCCACCGAGGTGCCGGCAATGTCCAGGTCGCCAATATCCACCAGGCTGCTCTCGCAGATGGCCGCAGCGCGAAAGATCACGTTCTGCAACTGGCGCACGTTGCCCGGCCAGCGGTTGCCCAGCAACGCCGGGTAGGTGCCCGGCGCCAACCGGCACAGCGGACGCTGGATCTGCGTGCAGGCCTGGCGCATGAAGGCACGGGCCAGCATCAGGATGTCCTGGCCACGCTCGCGCAGCGGCGGCACTTCCAGGTTGAGCACGTTCAGGCGGTAGAACAGGTCTTCGCGAAAACTGCCTTCGGCAACCATCTTTTCCAGGTCGCGGTGGGTGGCGCTGAGGATGCGCACGTTGACCTTGACCTCGCGATCACCGCCCACGCGGCGAAAGCTGCCATCGCTCAGAAACCGCAGCAGCTTGGCCTGAAGGTAAGGCGACATCTCGCCGATTTCATCGAGAAACACCGTGCCCTGGTTGGCCAGCTCCATCAGCCCCGGCTTGCCGCCGCGTTGCGCGCCGGTAAAGGCACCGGGGGCGTAGCCGAACAGCTCGCTCTCGGCCAGGTTCTCCGGCAGCGCCGCACAGTTCAGTGCCAGGAAGGGTGCGTTGTGGCGGCTGCTGATGGCGTGGCAGGCACGGGCTACAAGTTCCTTGCCGGTGCCAGTCTCGCCGTGGATCAGCAGCGGCGCATCCAGCGCCGCCACACGCAGGGCGCGGGCCTTGAGGGTACGGATGGGCGGCGAGTCGCCGAGCAGCGCGTCGAAGCCTTCGGCATGGTCGTGGTGCAGGGCCGACAGGCGTTCGCCGATGCGGTTGGCCTGGTACAGCGTCAGCAGGGCGCCGGCGTTGGTGATCGGGGTGGCGTCGAGCAGCAGGGTCTGGCCATTGAGGGTGACTTCGCGCAAGGGCAGGTGGAAACCCTGTTCGATCAGCGCATCGAGCAGTTGCGGGTCGCCGAACAGCTCACCCACCGAGCGGCCCTCCGGGTCCTGGCCGCACAGGGCGATCAATGCGGGGTTGGCCAGCAGCACATGGCCGGCGCTGTCCAGGGCCAGGACCGGGTCGCTCATGGCGGCGAGCAGGGCATCGAGTTGCAGGTGGCGGCGTTGTCCGGGGAGGATGTCGACCACTTTCACGCTTTGCACGCCGTGCACGTTGAACAGCGCGTCATGCAGCTCTTCGAGCACGTCGGGGCTCAGGGTCGGGGCGTCGATGTAGACGTTGGGCGGCACCATCTCCACGGCGTCCAGGTTGAGGTGGCGGGCACCGAGCAGGGCCAGCACTTCCTGGGTGATGCCGACGCGGTCGATGAAGCTGACGTGGATACGCATGGGGGGATGTTCTGGCTTGCCGGGATGGCAAGTATGCCCTGCGACCGCTGCGCGGTCGAATCGCGGGTCAAGCCCGCTCCCACAGGCGCAGGTGATTTTTGTGGGAGCGGGCTTGACC
>NZ_JASCPN010000102.1:0-8705 GCF_029960155.1 Pseudomonas sp. PS01300
GGTCAAGCCCGCTCCCACAGGTTCGACGGTTTCTGTGGGAGCGGGCTTGACCCGCGATTGCAGCACCACCGTTACCGCGTGATATATGGCCACTTGCCTCCACGCTATTGACCAGGATCAACAGATCGCAAAATCACACTCCTACACTAGATAGAGGAAATCAGAACGCAAAACAGGCCCACCATGAGCGAAGAATCCACCGTACACCCCCTGCCCCTGCCATCCGCCTCGTCCAACGACAGCAGTTCGCCGGCCACGCCCAAAGCGGCCGTCACTCGTTCGCGCCGCCCACGCGCCCCGCGCAAGCCTGCTCAGGTGATCCCTGCCGAAATCGAAATCAGTGCCATCAGCCACGAGCCTGCCGCGCTGCAGGTGGCCAGTGCGCCGCGTCGCGGCTCCAACGAAGACAGCGTGTCTGCCGCCCTGCCCGCCAATTACCCCTACCGCAACCGCATGCGCCGCGCCGAGTACGAAAAGGCCAAGCATGAGTTGCAGATAGAGCTGCTGAAGGTACAGAACTGGGTAAAAGCCACCGGCCAGCGCATCGTGGTGCTGTTCGAAGGCCGCGATGCCGCCGGCAAGGGCGGCACCATCAAGCGCTTCATGGAGCACCTGAACCCGCGTGGCGCACGTATCGTGGCCCTGGAAAAACCTTCCGACCAGGAGAAGGGCCAGTGGTACTTCCAGCGCTATATCCAGCACCTGCCCACCGCCGGTGAAATGGTCTTCTTCGACCGCTCCTGGTACAACCGCGCCGGCGTCGAGCGGGTGATGGACTTCTGCACGCCGATGCAGTACCTGGAGTTCATGCGTCAGACCCCGGAGCTTGAACGCATGCTGTGCAACAGCGGCATCCTGCTGTTCAAGTTCTGGTTCTCGGTGAACCGCGAAGAGCAACTGCGCCGGTTCATCTCGCGCCGTGACGACCCGCTCAAGCACTGGAAGCTCTCGCCCATCGACATCAAGTCGCTGGACAAGTGGGACGAGTACACCGCCGCCAAGGAGGCGATGTACTTCCACACCGATACTGCCGATGCACCGTGGACCGTGATCAAGTCGGACGACAAGAAGCGGGCGCGCCTGAACTGCATCCGCCACTTCCTGCACACGCTGGACTACCCCGACAAGGACCCGAAAGTCGCCCACCAGCCCGACCCGTTGCTGGTCGGCCGCGCCTCGCGCGGGCTGGAGGAAGAGGACCTGGTCAACACCCACTGACCACCGCTGGGGGCGCGTCAGGATGGCGCGCTACCTGCGGCCTAGCGCTTGTTTTTCTTCTTCAGGGCCTTCAGGCGCTTGGCCGCCCGCTCCACCGTGGCCATCTTCTCGGGCCGCTTCATGCGCTTCCACTGCTTGATCTCGTCCTTGCTGCGCCCGCAGCTCACGCACAGCTCGCCGCTGAGCTTGCACGCCGAAATGCACGGGTTGTCGATATCCTTGGCCATGCTGCGCGCTCAGCGCCCACCGCCCAGGTCGATGAAGCTGCCGGTGGTGTAGGAGGCCTTGTCCGACAGCAGCCACAGGATCGCTTCGGCCACTTCGGCCGCCTGCCCGCCACGGCCCATGGGGATGCCCGGTTCCAGCTTGCGGACCCGCTCGGCATCGCCGCTGAGGGCATGGAAGTCGGTGAAGATGTAGCCCGGCCGTACGCCATTGACACGCACGCCCTCGCCCGCCACTTCCTTGGCCAGGCCCAGGGTGAAGGTGTCCAGCGCGCCCTTGGAGGCGGCGTAGTCGACATACTCGTTGGGCGAACCCAACCGCGCGGCCACCGATGACACGTTGACGATGGCACCGCCCGGCCCGCCATGGCGGGTCGACATGCGTTGCAGCGCATGCCTGGCGCACAGCATCGGCCCCACCACGTTGGTTTTCATCAGCTTGAGCAGGCGAAACTCGGACATCTCTTCCACCCGGCTCTGGTGGCCGATGGTGCCGGCGTTGTTGACCAGCGCCGTGACCCGGCCCAGTTCCTTGTCGACACGCTGGAACAGCTGGATGATTTCATCCTCGACGCTGACATCGGCGCGCACCGTGATCGCCTCGGCACCCAGCGCGCGCACCTGCTCCAGCACGCGATGGGCCGAGGCGTCATCGGCAAGGTAGTTGATGCAGATGCGGTAGCCGGCCCGCGCAGCGGCCAGCGCAGTGGCCGCGCCAATGCCGCGACCGGCGCCGGTAATGATGATCACGTTGTCCATGGATACTCCTGGCCCCAATGCCGTTCACCCGGCAAGGCTAACGCAGCATGGGGCAGCGGGCAAAGGGCTATCAGGCCTTGGGCTCGGGCTTTTGCAGCGGGTACAGGTGCTGGCGCACGATGCCTTCGGGCAGGTCTTTGCCGAACACGCCGTAGCGGGTCGGCCATTCCTTGCGCGGCAGCTTGAAGGTGCCGAACAGCATGTCGACCAGGGGCAGGTGGATCGCGTAGTTCTTGTAGATGTAGTCCTTGTGCCGGGCATGGTGCCAGTGGTGGTAGCGCGGCATCACCAGCACGTAGTTCAGCCACCCGCCGTCGATTCGCACGTTGGCATGCGCCAGCACCGCCTGCACGCCCACCAGGATCACGTAGGCATTCATCGCCTGCGGCGAGAAGCCCAGCAGGATCAGCGGTACCAGCACGCCGGTGCGGGTCAGCAGGATTTCGGCGAAATGGATGCGCGAGCCGGCCAGCCAGTCCATCGCGGTGCTGGAATGGTGCACCGCATGGAAACGCCACATCCACGGCACCACGTGGTACAGGCGGTGCAGCCAGTACTGCCCCAGGTCGGCGACGAACACCGCCAGCACAAACTGCACCACGATCGGCAGGCTCTGCACCTTGGCCTGCAGCGTTTCGGACACCACCCAGCCGGCCAGCCAGGTGGACGAGGCGGTGACGAAGATCAGGATGAACTGCACCAGCATGTGGCTGACGAAGAAGTAGCTCAGGTCGGTACGCCACTGCGGACGCAGGATGTTCTGCTGCGGGTCCTTGGCGTAGAGCTTTTCCAGCGGGATGAAGATGATCGCCGAAACCAGCAGCGCCAGCACGAACCAGTCAAGGCCAAGGGAATACGGGGTTTGACCGATGGTTTCGGTCTGAATGTTGGTGCCGCCCAGAAACACGGCCAGGCCCGCCGCGCTGATGCCGGTGAAGCCCAGGCGCTTGCGCCGGTTGAGCAGGATGTTGAGGGTGCCCAGGCTGAACGCCAGCACCAGCCCGGCCAGCAGCAGGGTGCGGGCGAACTGCTCGCTGTAGACCTTGCGGAACTCGCCGAAGGTCAGCCACTGCGGGAACAGAAAGCACAGCACCGCCAGCAGGCTGAGCAAGCCGAGCATGGCCGACAGGTAGCCGCTGATACGCCCTTCACCGAACCGGAACGGCTCGTGCCCGTGACGCTTGAAGTAGGCCTTGAGTGCCTGCATGGGTCATGTTTCCTTGATTGACTGTGGTACTCCATCACCGATGGTCGCCCTGACCAGGCACGACGCCATCGTTTGGGGTTAGAGGAGCGAGTGCTCCCACAGGTCACGCAGGCAGTGTCCTACCTTACAAATCTGTAATGCAGCGCTCAGTCTGGCGACAGCTTCACCCGGCTATGCTCCAGCCATGAGCCCGGTTACCCTGTTGCACTGACCGACCACCGATCATTCGAGACGCGGGTTGCCCTGACGGCGGCCCCGGAGATCCACGATGCTGAAAAAGAATTTCGTTGCCTTCGGCCTGCTGGCCATGAGTGCGCTGGCCCAGGCCGGCCAGACCATCGATGTGTACCGCGACCCCAACTGCGGTTGCTGCAAGGAATGGATCAGCCACCTGCGCGACAACGGCTTTAGCGTGAATGACCATGTGGAGCCGAACATGAGTGCAGTCAAGCAGCGCCTGGGCGTGGCGCCGCGCCTGGCGTCGTGCCACACCGGGGTGATCGACGGCAAGTTCGTCGAGGGCCATGTGCCGGCCGAGCAGATCCAGCTACTGGCCAAGCGTCCCGACCTGCGCGGCCTGGCCGTGCCGGGCATGCCGATGGGCTCGCCAGGCATGGAAATGGGCGATCACAAGGATGCCTACCAGGTCATCGGCCTGACCCGCGACGGCACCGACGAAGTGGTCGCCAACTACCCGTGAGCACGGCGCCATGCTGAGCGGCTGGGGGCTGTTCCTCAGCGCCTTTGGCGCCGCCACCCTGTTGCCGTTGCAGTCCGAGGCGGTATTGGTCGGGCTGCTGCTGCACGAACCTGATGCCTGGTTGCTGCTGCTGGCGATTGCCACCGCCGGCAATGTACTGGGCTCGGTGGTCAACTGGCTGCTGGGCCGGGGTATCGAGCACTTGCGCGACAAGCGCTGGTTTCCGTTCAGCCAGGCCCAGCTGGACAAGGCCCAGCAGCGCTACCAGCGCTATGGCCAGTGGTCGCTGCTGTTGAGCTGGATGCCGGTGATCGGCGACCCGCTGACGCTGATCGCCGGGATCATGCGCGAGCCATTCTGGCGTTTCATGCTGTTGGTGACCGTGGCCAAGGCCGGGCGTTACCTGGTGCTGGTGCTGTTGACCCTGGGCTGGGTGCACAGCTGAGCGGCTTCAGCAGAAGCGTTGCAGTTGCATCTCGCGCAGCCGGCTGAGGGTGCGGCGGAACGGGAACTCCAGGTAGCCTTCGGTATACAGCGCCTCGAGTGCCACCTCGGCCTCCACGTACAGCGCCACGCGGCGGTCATAGCATTCATCGACCAGCGCGATGAAGCGCCGCACGCTGTCGTCGTGAATCGACAGCTGCGGCAGTTCGCGATCCCCCGCCACTACCCGCTCGGCGCCGTCCTCGGTGCCGCGGGCGATTCTGCCCGGTCGTTGCCGGGCCCCGAGTGCAGGCACCTCGCCCAGCAGAATGACCTTGAAGCGATCACACAGGGCCATGAAGTCCATGGCGGCCAGGGGCTGCTCGCACAGTTCGTTGTAAGTGCACCACACCGCCGAGGTGCTGCGTCGCACCACCTTGACCGTGCGGTAGCCCAGGCTCAGGTCCTCGCGGGTGACCGGTTCACCCGCGCTCGACTGCTCGAACACCCGGGCCAGCGCGCTGGGCTGGCCCGGCTGGCGCACCCAGTAGCGTTGCAGTTCGGCACCGGGATGCAGGCGATGGTCCTGGCCGCCGTCCACCGCCACTACGTGCATGTGCCGCTCGATGGCGGCAATCGCCGGCACGAAGCGTTCGCGATTGAAACCGTCGGCGTAGAGCTGCGCCGGCGGCTGGTTGGAGGTGGCGACGATGACCACGCCGCTGTCGAACAGCACCTGGAACAGGCGACCGAGAATGATGGCGTCACCGATGTCGTTGACGAACAGTTCGTCGAAGCACAGCACGCGGATCTCTTCGGCCAGGCCGTGGGCAAGGGCCTGCAAGGGGTCGGCGGTGCCGTTGAGCTGGAACAGGCGCTGATGCACCCAGCGCATGAAGTGGTGAAAGTGCTGGCGGCGGGCGGGCACCTGCAGGCAGCGGTGGAACTGGTCCATGAGCCAGGTCTTGCCGCGCCCGACCGGGCCCCACAGGTATACCCCACGCGCCACCTCGCCGCGCTCAAGAGCCTCGAAGCAGGCTTGAAGGCAGTCGACGGCATGCTGCTGCGCAGCGTCGGGGACGAAGCCATTGAGTTCGATGGATTGCTGGTACAACGACAGCGGGGTGAGGCTGGACATGCCGGGGGCCTGTGCGGAAAAAGGCCAAGGGTAGCATCAGTGAGGTTTTCGGGGCGTGCTTCGCCTGCAGCAGCCGGCCTTGCCGGCAAAGCACGCGCCGCCGCTTACTGCGTCAGGCCCACCTTCAGCAGCGCACCGTCACTCTCGTCGGTCAGCACATAGAGAAAGCCGTCCGGCCCCACCCGCACATCGCGAATGCGCGCATTCAACTGCCCCAGCAGGCGCTCTTCATGCACCACCTTGTCGCCATCCAGTTGCAGGCGGATCAGCTCCTGGGCGGCCAGCGCGCCGATGAACAGGTTGTGGTCCCAGGCCTTGAAACGCGGGTTGTCGTAGAACGCCATGCCGCTGATGGCCGGGGACTTCTCCCACACGTGCAGCGGGTCCACCGCGCCCTCGACGCGCTTGCCCTTGGCCTCGGGTATCGGCAGCAGCGAGTAGTTGATGCCGTGCGTCGCCAGGGGCCAGCCGTAGTTCTTGCCCGGCTTGGGAATGTTGATCTCGTCGCCGCCGCGAGGCCCGTGCTCGTTGGTCCACAGTTCGCCTGTCCACGGGTTCAATGCCGCGCCCTGCTGGTTGCGATGGCCATACGACCAGATCTCGGGGCGCACGTTGCTCTGGCCGACGAAGGGGTTGTCCTTGGGCACCTGGCCGTCGGGCAGGATGCGCACCACCTTGCCCTGCAGCTTGTCCAGGTCCTGCGCGGTGGGCCGCTGGTTGTTCTCGCCCAGGGCGATGAACAGGTAGCCGTCGCGGTCGAACACCAGCCGCGAACCGAAGTGGTTGCCGCTGGACAGCTTGGGCTGCTGGCGGAAGATCACGTTGAAGTCGTCCAGGCGCAGGTTGTCGCTCGACAGGCGGCCGCGCCCCACGGTAGTACCGGCCGTGTCGCCATCACCCCCGCCTTCGGCATACGAGAGGTAGACCATGCGGTCCTGCTCGAACTGCGGCGACAGCGCCACGTCGAGTAACCCGCCCTGCCCCTTGGCCCACACCTGCGGCACGCCGCTCAACGGCGAACCGACCTTGCCGTCGGCGCTGATGATGCGCAGGTTGCCCTGGCGCTCGGTCACCAGCATGCCCTGCCCGTCGGGCAGGAACGCCAGCGCCCAGGGGTTCTTCAGCCCCTCGGCCAGGGTACTGACGGTGAGCTGGCCTTCTTCGCTGGGGAAGGTGCGCTCGGGGGCGGCGGTGGCGGTCAGCGGCAACAGCGCCGCAGCGCAGAGGGAAAGTAGCCAGGTACGTGAAGACATGCAGGGTTCCTTGCAGTGGGCCAAGCGATCAGGGCGTACGCGTCGATTCGCGCGGCGGGCGGGAGGGGTCCAGGCGCGGCGGTACCTGTTCACGGCGCAGGTTCTGGCCGTTGCCGATGCCGCCATTGTCGAGGGTGGGTGGGCGCGGCAGCGGCTGGGTGGAAGGCCCGCGCGGCGGTGGCGTGGAACGCACGGTGCCCTGCTGGGAATTGGGGTTGGCGCGGCGCACCGGGTCGTTGTAGGGATTGCCCGCGTCGGCGGCCTGAACAGGCATGCCCAGTATCAGGCTCAGTGCTGCGCCGGTCAGTGCCGGCAACCATCGGTTCATCGCGTTCATCTCCTGCACAACGTCAGTGGCCCCAGGCGTTGGATAGCCTACGGCGCGAGAGGTTCGCGACGAAACCCGTTGCCGGGCCGGAGATGATTCAGATTGTTACGCTGCTTGCGCCACTTTCAACCGCGCCGGGCATTTGCCACACTGCAGAGACATTTGTCCGGAGCCAAGCCCCATGCCCTGTTTCCTGCGTCATACCCTGCGTGTCGGCCTGGGCCTGCTGCTGGCCCTGAGCCTGAGCGCCTGCGCGTTGCTGCAGGGGCGCGACCCGTTGACCATCAGCGTGATCGGCATCGAGCCGCTGCCCGGCCAGGACCTGGAAATGCGCATGGCGGTGAAACTGCGGGTGCAGAACCCCAATGAAACGCCCATCGACTACAACGGCGTGGCGCTCAACCTGGAGGTCAATGGCCAGCCGCTGGCAACCGGGGTCAGCGATCAGCACGGCAGCATCGGGCGCTATGACGAAGCGGTACTGAGCATTCCGGTGAGCATCACCGCGTTCTCGATGCTGCGCCAGGCCGTGGGCCTGAGCCGGGTGAGCAACCTGGATGGCATGCCCTATGTGCTGCGCGGCAAGCTGGCCGGGGGCGCCTTCGGCACGATGCGCTTCACCGACAGCGGGCGGCTGGCGCTGCCCAAGCCCACCGATACGGCGTGGTAGCGCTGGGGGGTCGGCTACTTGGCAGCCGCCATCAGCTTGTTGACTTCGCTGCGCACCATGTTGGCGAACTCCGGCGGCGACATGCCGTCGAGCTCGGCCCGCACCCACTCGGCCCATTTGCCCTTGCGCCGCGGCTTCTCGCTGATCAGCCGCGCGGCTTCGGCCTTGGCCTTGCCCAGGTTCGATTGCCAGAGCTCGAACAGTCGCGACTTCTCGTCCTCGATCTGTGCCCGCTCGGCGAAGCTCATGTTGGCCAGATTGAAACTCATGGTGATTCCTGCCACTTGAAAATGGGGGCTATCTTACACTGTAGCCACCGAGCGCCGCCAAGGCGCTGCAACTTTCGGCGCGCTCAGGCATCCATTGATACAGTGACCATCATTCAACGAGGAAGCGTACATGGCCAGGAAAAGCACCCTTAAAGCCGATGCCGAACAAATCAAGGACCAGGCCTTCAGCGAACTGCAGGCGCTGATCGAAGAGTCTGACAAGCTGCTAAAGGACAGCTCCACCCTGGTGGGCGAAGAAGCCGAGACCCTGCGCGCACAGGTGGGCCTCAAGCTCAAACAGGCCCTGGATGCGGTGGGCGGCGTGCGTGAAAAGGCCAAGCCGGCGGTGGATGCCACCGAGGATTACATTGGCGGCCACCCGTGGCAGACCGTGGCGATTTCGGCCGGCTTCGGGCTGGTGGTCGGGCTGTTGCTGGGACGTCGCTCCTGACACCCAATCGCGGGTCAAGCCCGCTCCCACAGGCTTGCACTGTACCTGTGGGAGCGGGCTTGACC
>NZ_JASCPN010000103.1:0-8405 GCF_029960155.1 Pseudomonas sp. PS01300
CGGTGCAGGCGCTCGACGAGCTGGCGGACGCTGGGCTGGTGATCGAGGCCATCGTCGAGAACCTCGACGCCAAGCGCGAGCTGTTTGCTCGCCTGGAAGCAATCTGCACGGCCGACTGCGTGCTGGCCAGCAACACCTCGTCGCTGTCGATCACCCGCATCGCGGCCGGCCTGGCGCGGCCCGAGCGGTTCGTGGGCGTGCACTTCTTCAACCCTGCGCCGGTCATGGCGCTGGTCGAGATCGTCTCGGGGCTGGCCACGGCACCGCAGGTAGCGGCCAGCCTGTATGCAACGGCCAGGGCCTGGGGCAAGGCGCCGGTGCATGCCAGCTCCAGCCCGGGCTTCATCGTCAACCGCGTGGCGCGCCCGTTCTATGCCGAAAGCCTGCGCCTGTTGCAGGAGGGTGCGGCCGAGTGCGCCACGCTGGATGCGCTGATGCGCGAGGCCGGCGGCTTTCGCATGGGCGCGTTCGAGCTGACCGACCTGATCGGGCATGACGTCAACTACGCGGTCACCTGTTCGGTGTTCGATGCCTATTACGGCGACATGCGCTTCCAGCCGTCGCTGATCCAGGCGGCGCTGGTGGATGCCGGCCGGCTGGGGCGCAAGAGCGGGCAGGGGTTCTATGACTATGGGCCCTCGGCCGCGCGCCCGGTGGTCAGCGAGCTGCGCAGTGGTTTGCGCATCGAGGCCTGCGAAGTCGAAGGCGACCTGGGCATTGCGCAGGGCTTGCTGGCGCGTATCGAGGCGCACGGCATCAAGGTGTCGCGGGCCCCATCGCGGGTCGAGCCCGCGCCCACCGGTCGTTGTGGAAGCGGGCTTGACCCGCGATGCGGGCACGCAGTCATACGCGTGGGCGACGCCGTGCTGGCCCTGACCGACGGTCGCCTGGCCAGCCAGCGCGCCCGCGACGAAGGCTTGCACAACCTCGTGCTGTTCGACCTGGCGCTGGACTACGCCACCGCCGGGCGCATCGGCATCAGCTGGTCCGCCGACACCACCCCCGCTGCCCGCGACCAGGCCGTGGCCTTGCTGCAGGCCGCGGGCCTGGTGGTCAGCCCGCTGGCCGACGTGCCGGGGCTGCTGGTGATGCGCACCGTGGCCATGCTTGCCAACGAAGCCGCCGACGCGGTGCTGCAGGGCGTGGCCACGGCGGCGGATGTCGACCTGGCCATGCGCAAGGGCGTGAACTACCCCCAAGGCCCGCTGGCCTGGGCCGACGCCATCGGCCCGACGCAGGTGCTGGCGGTACTCGACAATCTGCAGGCCGCCTACGGCGAAAGCCGCTACCGGCCATCACTGCTGCTGCGGCGCACGGTCGCCGAGGGGAGGGCATTGCATGACTGACCTGAACGCCACCGAGCTTGCCAGCCAATGTGCCCAGGCCATGCTCGCCCGTGACCGCGCCAGCCTCGCGCTGGGCATGCAACTGCTGAGCGTCGCGCCGGGCAGGGCGCGCCTGAGCATGCCGGTGCGCGCCGACATGATCCAGGGTCATGGCACCTGCCATGGCGGCTACATCTTCACCCTGGCCGACTCGGCGTTTGCCGTGGCCTGCAACACCTACAACCAGGTCACCATCGGCCTGGGCTGCAGCATCGACTACATCGCCCCGGCACTGATGGGCGACACGCTCAATGCAAGTTGCGTCGAGCAGAGCCGTGGTGGACGCACCGGCAACTACGACGTGCGTGTGGAAAACCAGAACGGGCAGCTGATCGCGCTGTTCCATGGCAAATCTTACAAGGTGCAAGGCACAGTGCTTGCCCAGGAGACCGCAGATGAATGACGCCCTTATCATCGACGCCGTGCGCACCCCCATCGGGCGCTATGCCGGCGCGCTGAGCACGGTACGTGCCGACGACCTGGGCGCGGTGCCGCTGCGTGCGCTGATGGCGCGCCACCCGCAGGTGGACTGGTCGCAGGTGGACGACGTGCTGTTCGGCTGCGCCAACCAGGCCGGCGAAGACAATCGCAACGTGGCGCGCATGTCGGCGCTGCTGGCCGGCCTGCCGATAGAAGTGCCGGGCACCACGGTCAACCGCCTGTGCGGCTCGGGCATGGACGCCATCGGCCTGGGCGCACGTTCGATCCGCAGTGGCGAAGCCGGCCTGCTGCTGGTGGGCGGGGTGGAGTCGATGTCGCGCGCACCGCTGGTGATGGGCAAGGCCGAACAGGCCTTCTCGCGCCAGGCGCAACTGTACGACACCACCATTGGCTGGCGCTTCGTCAACGCCGCGATGGAAAAGGCGTATGGTATCGACTCGATGCCGGAGACTGCCGAAAACGTCGCCGCACAGTTCGGCATTTCCCGTGCCGACCAGGACGCCTTCGCCCTGCGCAGCCAGCAACGTGCGGCGGCTGCCCAGGCCAGCGGGCGCCTGGCGCAGGAGATCGTGCCGGTGTCGATTGCCCAGCGCAAAGGCGAGCCCAGGCGCGTCGAGCACGACGAACACCCGCGTGGCGACACCACGCTGCAGATGCTGCAACGCCTGGGTACGCCGTTTCGCGAGGGCGGCAGTGTCACGGCGGGCAATGCCTCGGGGGTCAACGACGGTGCCTGTGCGCTGCTGCTGGCAAGCCCGGCGCAGGCTGCGCGCTTCGGGCTCAAGGCCCGTGGGCGGGTGGTGGCGATGGCCACGGCCGGCGTCGAGCCGCGCATCATGGGCATCGGCCCGGTGCCGGCCACGCGCAAGGTACTGGAACTGGCCAACCTGAACCTGGCCGACATGGATGTCATCGAGCTGAACGAAGCCTTCGCCGCGCAGGGCCTGGCGGTGCTGCGCGAGCTCGGGCTGGCTGACGACGACCCGCGGGTCAACCCCAATGGCGGCGCCATCGCCCTGGGGCATCCGCTGGGCATGAGCGGCGCTCGCCTGGTGACCACCGCACTGGTGGAACTGGAGCAGCGCGGCGGGCGGTACGCGCTGTGCACGATGTGCATCGGCGTGGGGCAGGGTATCGCGATGATCATCGAGCGAACCTGAGCCGGCAATACAGCGGGAGCCGTGCAGCTCCCACACTCGGGCCCGTCAGGGGCTGAACCATAAAAAGAATCAGAGTGAACACATGAACATGGCCGCCTTGAACACTGCTGTACTCGACCCGCTGGAGACCGCCAGCATCGACGAACTGCGCCAGCACCAGCTTGACCGCCTGCGCTGGAGCCTGTCCCACGCCTACCAGAACGTGCCGCTGTACCGCCAGCGCTTCGACCAGTTGGGGGTGCACCCCGACGAGGTGCGTTCGCTGGACGACCTGGCCCGATTCCCGTTCACCACCAAGACCGACCTGCGCGACAACTACCCCTACGGCATGTTCGCCGTGCCCATGCATGACGTGGTGCGGGTGCACGCCTCCAGCGGCACCACCGGCAAGCCGACGGTGGTGGGCTACACGCAGAACGATATCGACACCTGGGCCAACGTGGTGGCGCGCTCGATCCGCGCCGCGGGCGGGCGCAAGGGCGACAAGGTGCATGTGTCGTACGGCTACGGGCTGTTCACCGGCGGGCTGGGCGCGCATTACGGCGCCGAACGCCTGGGCTGCACGGTGATCCCGATGTCGGGCGGGCAGACCGAGAAGCAGGTGCAGCTGATCAACGACTTTCAGCCGGACATCATCATGGTCACGCCCTCGTACATGCTCAACCTGGCCGACGAGATCGAGCGTCAGGGGCTGGACCCGCACAAGCTGGCGCTGCGCCTGGGGATCTTCGGTGCCGAGCCGTGGACCGACGAGCTGCGCCGCTCCATCGAGCAGCGCATGGGCATCACCGCGCTGGATATCTACGGGCTGTCGGAAATCATGGGCCCGGGCGTGGCCATGGAGTGCGCCGAGACCAAGGACGGGCCGACCCTCTGGGAAGACCACTTCTACCCCGAAATCATCGACCCGGTGACCGGTGCGGTGCTGCCCGACGGGCAGATGGGCGAGCTGGTGTTCACCTCGCTGAGCAAGGAGGCGCTGCCGATGATCCGCTACCGCACCCGCGACCTGACGCGACTGTTGCCCGGCACCGCGCGGCCAATGCGGCGCATCGACAAGATCACCGGGCGCAGCGACGACATGCTGATCGTGCGTGGGGTCAACGTGTTCCCGACCCAGGTCGAGGAACAGGTTCTGAAAATAAAACAGTTTTCAGAGTGCTATGAGATTTATCTGTATCGTGATGGAAATCTCGACACGGTGGATGTGCACGTGGAACTGCGTGCCGAATGCCAGCACTACGACGAGGCGCAGCGCAGGCTGCTGACTGCCGAGCTGGGCAAGCAGATCAAAACCTACATCGGCATCAGCACGCGCATCGTGCTGCAGCCGTTGGGCACGCTGAAACGTTCGGAAGGCAAGGCCTGTCATGTGTACGACAAGCGTCTGGCCAGCTGATAGCTGATGGCTGCCGAAGCCCCGACCTGGTCGGGGCTTTTTTTTGTTCTTGGGTAAAGCGTGTTCCTGTGGGAGCGGGCTTGACCCGCGATGGAGCGCGTAGCGGTCCGCTTTCAGAGCAAAGCGATACAAAAAAACATTAGATACACTAAAAAGCTGTTTGATATTGAATTGTGTATCGCTTATAAATACTCCCATGCCCAACCAGCCTTGAGGCGGGAGCCCGAACATGTACGCACAGCTTGTCGAAACCGGCGTCAAACGCATCAAGTCCCTGGACGAGATGTCGCCCCAGGAACGTGCCTTCCAGGAAAAGATCGACGCCGAAATCAAGATCGAAGCCAAGAACTGGATGCCCGACGCCTACCGTCAGACCCTCATCCGCCAGATTTCCCAGCACGCCCACTCCGAGATCGTCGGCATGCTGCCCGAGGGCAACTGGGTCACCCGTGCCCCGACCCTCAAGCGCAAGCTGCAGCTGATGGCCAAGATCCAGGACGAAGCCGGCCACGGCCTGTACCTGTACAGCGCCATGGAAACCCTGGGCGCCGATCGCGACGAAGAGATCGCCAAGCTGCACAGCGGCAAGGCCAAGTACTCCAGCATCTTCAACTACCCGACCCTCAACTGGGCCGACATGGGCGCGGTGGGCTGGCTGGTGGATGGCGCCGCCATCGTCAACCAGGTGGTGCTGCAGCGCACCTCCTACGGCCCCTACGCACGGGCCATGGTGCGCATCTGCAAGGAAGAGAGCTTTCACCAGCGCCAGGGCTACGAGATTCTGCTGACCATGATGCGCCACGGCACCCAGGCCCAGAAGGACATGGTGCAGGACGCGATCAACCGCCTGTGGTGGCCGGCGCTGATGATGTTCGGCCCCAGCGACGACAACTCGCCCAACAGCGCGCAGTCGATGGCCTGGAAGATCAAGCGCCAGAGCAACGACGAACTGCGCCAGCGCTTCGTCGACCAGACCATCCCGCAGCTCGAACTGCTGGGCTGCACCGCCCCCGACCCCGACCTGAAGTGGAACGCCGAGCGCGGCCACTACGATTTCGGCGCCATCCAGTGGCAGGAATTCTTCGACGTGCTCAAGGGCAACGGCCCGTGCAACCAGGAACGCCTGGCCACCCGGCGCAATGCCATCGAAAGCGGCGCCTGGGTGCGTGAAGCCGCCGTCGCCTACGCCCGCAAACAACAGAACAAGAACGCCGCCTGAACCGGCGACTGATGGGAGATACACGATGTCTGTCTGGACCCTCTACGAAGTGTTCGTGCGCAGCAAGCACGGCCTGAACCACAAGCATGTGGGCAGTGTGCATGCCGCCGACGACGCCATGGCCATCGAGAACGCCCGCGAGCTGTACACCCGCCGCAGCGAAGGCGTAAGCCTGTGGGTGGTGCCCTCGGCGCTGATCGTGGCCTCCTCGCCGGACGAGAAGGACCCGCTGTTCGACCCGGCCGACGACAAGGTCTACCGGCACGCCAGCTTCTACGAGCTGCCCGACGAAGTCGGACACATGTGAGGTCGACCATGAACAGCACCCAAGACGATCTGATCCATTACCTGCTGCTGCTGGGCGACAGCGCCCTGATCCAGGGCCAGCGCCTGTGCGAGTGGTGCGGCAAGGCGCCGGCCATCGAGGAAGAGCTGGCGCTGATGAACGTCGGCCTGGACCTGGTGGGCCAGGCGCGCAACTGGCTGGACTACGCCGCCGAGCTGCTGGCCGACGGCCGCGATGCCGACGACCTGGCGTTTCGCCGCGACGAGCGCGCCTACCGCAACCTGCTGCTGGTGGAGCAGCCCAACGGCGATTTCGCCGTGACCATGGCCAAGCAGTTCCTGTTCGACGCCTGGCACCTGCAGGTGCTCAAGGGCCTGTGCGACTCCACCGACCTGCGCATCGCCGGCATCGCCGCCAAGGCGCTCAAGGAGGTTACCTACCACCTGCGTCGCTCCAGTGAATGGGTGCAGCGCCTGGGTGGCGGCACCGACGAAAGTCGCCGGCGCATGCTCGCGGCCATCACGCAGGTGTGGCGCTTCACCGTGGAGTTGGCCAGCGGCAGCGAGGCTGAAACCCGCCTGGCCGCAGCGGGCATCGGCGCCGACCCGGCGCAGGTCGGCGCGGCATGGCTGCACCAGGTCGAGGCCACCTTCGCCTCGGTCGAACTGCCGCTGCCGCCTGCGGCCAGCCACTTCTACCTCAGCGGGCGTACCGGCATGCACACCGAGCACCTGGGCATCCTGCTGGCCGAAATGCAGTTTTTGCCACGGGCCTACCCCGATGCAACCTGGTGAGCTGATCGCCAGCGACCACGGTGCGCGGGCACTGCGGGCCGATGACCTGAGCCACGCCTGGACGGTGCTGGAGCAGGTGATGGACCCGGAAGTGCCGGTGGTCAGCGTGGTCGACCTCGGGATAGTGCGCGACCTGCACTGGCAGGCCGGCCACCTGCACCTTGTGGTCACGCCGACCTATTCGGGCTGCCCGGCCACCGAGGTGATCGAGGGCGATATCCGCCAGGCGCTGGAGCAGGCAGGGTTCGCCGCGCCGTGCCTGGAGCGGCGCCTGACGCCGGCCTGGAGCACCGACTGGATCACCGAGCAGGGGCGCGAGCGCCTGCGTGCCTATGGCATCGCGCCGCCCGTGGGCAGTGCCAGCAAGCGCAGCCTGCTGGGCGAAAGCCCGCAGGTGCTGTGCCCGGTGTGCGCCAGCAGCCACACCGAGCTGCTCAGCCAGTTCGGCTCCACGGCCTGCAAGGCCCTGTACCGGTGCCGCGAGTGCCTGGAACCTTTCGACTATTTCAAATGCATCTGAGCGCGCTGGCGCCGTGCAGCGGGAGAACAGCATGAGTCAATTTCACAGCCTGACCATCAAGGATGTGCGCGCCGAGACCCGCGATGCGGTGTCGATTGCCTTCGAGGTGCCGGCGCACCTGCAGGACGATTTCCGTTTCACCCAGGGCCAGTACCTGGTGATGCGCACGCAACTGGACGACGAGGAAGTGCGCCGTTCGTACTCGATCTGCAGCGGCGTGGAAGACGGCGAGCTGCGCGTGGCGATCAAGCGCGTGGCCGGCGGGCGCTTCTCGGCGTTTGCCAACGAGGTGCTCAAGGTCGGCCACCGCCTCGAAGTGATGCCGCCTTCGGGCAGCTTCCATGTGCCACTGGACCCGACCCGTCGCGGCAACTACCTGGCGGTGGCGGCGGGCAGCGGCATCACGCCGATCCTGTCGATCATCAAGACCACCCTGGAGCGCGAACCCGACAGTCGCTTCACCTTGCTCTACGGCAACCGCTCAAGCTCCGGCGCGCTGTTTCGCGACAAGCTCGAAGACCTGAAGAACCGCTACCTGCAACGCCTGAACCTGATCTTCGTGTTCAGCCGCGAGCAGCAGGACGTGGACCTGTACAACGGGCGCATCGACGCCGACAAGTGCGGTCAGCTGTTCTCGCGCTGGCTCGACCCCAGGGCGCTGGACGCCGCCTTCATCTGCGGCCCGCAGGCGATGACCGAGACCGTGCGCGACAGCCTCAAGGCCAATGGCATGGCGGGGGAGAAGACCCATTTCGAGCTGTTCGCAGCGGCGGGCGACGAACGCAAGCGTGAAGCCCGCGAGGCGGCACGCCAGCTGGACGCCGCCGTCAGCCAGATCACCGTGATCAGCGACGGTCGGGCGCTGGCCTTCGACCTGCCGCGCAACACCGTCAGCGTGCTGGATGCCGGCAATGCCATCGGCGCCGAGCTGCCGTACTCGTGCAAGGCCGGGGTGTGCTCGACCTGCAAGTGCAAGGTCATCGAAGGGGAGGTGGAGATGGACAGCAACCACGCCCTGGAGGACTACGAAGTGGCGGCGGGGTATGTGCTGTCGTGCCAGACGTACCCGGTCAGCGACAGGGTGGTGCTGGACTTCGATCAGGTCTGATACCGCGTCGACTCAATCGCGGGTCAAGCCCGCTCCCACAGGTACAGCACGGGTCTTGAGGAGAGTGCAGACCCTGTGGGAGCGGGCTTGACC
>NZ_JASCPN010000104.1:0-8249 GCF_029960155.1 Pseudomonas sp. PS01300
GGCCAAGCCCGCTCCCACAGGATGGGTCATCAGCCTGTGGGCGCGGGCTTGGCCCGCGATGCTTCAGGCCGGCACGCCGCTATGGAAGCGAAACTCCACGTCCGGCGTGGTGATCAGTTCGGCTTCCACCTCGCGCACCCGCTCCACGGTGCGCTCCACATCCGCCGCCTCGCCATACTGGTACGCCAGCTTCAGGTACCCCTGGTAATGGCGCGCCTCGCTCTTGAGCAGCCCGTGGTAGAACCTGCCCAGCTCCTCGTCCAGGTGCGGCACCACCGCAGCAAAGCGCTCGCAGCTGCGCGCCTCGATGAACGCGCCGACCACCAGCGTGTCCACCAGCTTCACCGGCTCGTGCGCGCGCACCACCTTGCGCAGCCCCGAGGCATAGCGCCCTGCCGACAATGGGCGCAAGGCCACCTTGCGCTTCTTCATCAGGCGCAGCACCTGCTCGTGATGCACCAGCTCCTCGCGGGCCAGGCGCGACATCATGTTGATCAGGTCGACATGCGTGTTGTACTTGGCAATCAGGCTCAGCGCCGTGCTGGCGGCCTTGAACTCGCAGTTCTTGTGGTCGATCAGCATCGTCTCCTGGTCGGCCAGGGCGGCATCGACCCAGGCATCCGGGGTGCGGCAGGCGAGGAAGGCTTCGATTTCGGGAATAAGGGACATAGGCTCACAAACGGGCATGGGGTGTCGACAAGACCGGCGATTATACCGGCGGCAGTGGCGATCACCAGTGACTATGCTTGATGCATATCAACATCCACCGCATCCGGGGCGCCGACTATAGTCAGGCATCGCATGCCATTGTCGAAGGAGTTCTCCCTCATGCTTTTAGAAGTTCGCAGCATCCTGGTGGTGCTCGACCCCGACCACGCCCACAGCAAGGCCCTGACCCGCGCCAAGCTGATCGCCGGCGTCACCAAGGCACGCCTGCACCTGCTGATGTGCGACAAGAAGCAGGACCACAGTGCCCTGCTCAGCCTGCTCGCCAGCCAGTTGCACGACGATGGCTACGACAATGTCACCTATGAGCAGGCCTGGCACGACACCCTGCACGAGTCGATCATCGACGTGCAGAAAGCCGAAGGCTGTGAGCTGGTGATCAAGGAACACCGGCCGGAAAACGCGCTGAAGAAGTTCCTGCTGACGCCTTCGGACTGGAAACTGCTGCGCCAGTGCCCGTGCGCGGTGCTGATGGTCAAGACCGAGCGCCCCTGGACCGGTGGCGTGATTCTGGCGGCGGTGGACGTGGGCAACGACGATCAGGAGCATCGCAAGCTGCACGCCAGCATCATCGACCACGGCTATGCCATTGCCAGCGTGGCCAAGGGCAACCTGCACGTGATCAGCGCCCACCCCTCGCCCATGCTCTCGGCGGCGGACCCGGTGTACCAGCTCAAGGACACCATCGAGAAGAAGTACCGCGACGAATGCGCTGCGTTCCAGGCCGAATTCGATATCGCCGACGATCGCCTGCATGTGGCCGAAGGCCCGGCGGACGTGCTGATTCCGCACACGGCTAAAAAGTACGAAGCCGTGGTGACGGTGATGGGTACGGTGGGGCGTAGCGGGATTACCGGTGCGCTGATCGGCAACACCGCCGAGGTGGTGCTCGATTCGCTGGAATGCGATGTGCTGGTGCTCAAGACCGAGGACCAGGTGAAGCACCTGGACGAGCTGGCCAGAGGCTGAAGACCCCATCGCGGGTCAAGCCCGCGCCCACAGGGTAAGCGGTGATCCAGTGGGCGCGGGCGTGACCCGCGATGGGAACACCGCTTAACCCAGCGCATCCTTGAGAAAGCCCGGCGCGATGTAGCGCTGATAGTGCGCCTCGGACAACAGAAAGAATTCCCGATCGATGGCATCGCGCAGCTCGGGCAGCTCCCAGTCGCGAAACTCCGGCAGCAGCACCATCCCGTACGCTTCCAGCTCGCGGATCACCCGCGCGCCCCGCGCAATCAGCTGATAAGCCCAGCAATACTCGGACTGATGCGGCACGAATCGAATCTTGCGCAGCTCCAGCTGGCCGCGCAGCTTGTCGGCGTCGAACACCTCCAGCTTGGCCGCCATCACCTGCACCAGCAGGTGTTCCAGGCGCAGCCACACCGCACGCTTTTCATCGTCGTTGTAGCCGTTCCAGTGGATCACCTCATGGTGAAAACGCTTGCACCCGCGACACACCAGGTCCCCGTAAACCGTGGAACACAGGCCGACACAGGGCGTTTTTATTGACTGATTGGACATGAAAGATTCAACGGCATGGCGATGGAACAGACGGCCATGTTAGCCCTTTGTCTAACGGGGGTCACGCCGTAAAGTCGTTGCAATCGCCTTACCTTTGGCGCGTTTTTACCGTAGAATCACCCGGCCTTTTTAAGGCAGCAATGTCCGTTAGAAGCTGTTTTCAAAGCGTCACGAGCACAGTTGATCCGGTAGAACGGCGTTGGCTCGGGGTATTCGAACATCGAATGCACCGCGCCAGCCCTCATCAGCCTCCGTTCTACAGGCGTAAAACTTTGAAAGCAGCTTCTGTAAGGATGTCCTGCAACCCTGGCTACGCGGCTCAAAAAGCCGTATTGCGCATGGGTGCCGGCCATTCTGGATGAGCGTCCCGGACACCCATTTGGGACCACTGATGAGGGTAATAACTGTGCTTGAAGCCTACCGCAAACACATCGAAGAGCGTGCCGCCCAGGGTATCGTGCCCCAGCCGCTTAACGCCGAACAAACCGCAGGCCTGGTCGAGCTGCTGAAGAATCCCCCCGCTGGCGAAGAAGCCGTCCTCGTCGACCTGATCACCAACCGCGTACCACCAGGAGTGGACGAAGCCGCCTACGTCAAGGCCGGTTTCCTGTCGGCGGTCGCCAAGGGCGAAGCCACCTCCCCGCTGATCAGCAAGCAGCGCGCCGTTGAACTGCTGGGCACCATGCAGGGCGGCTACAACATCGCCACCCTGGTCGAGCTGCTGGACGACGCCGAACTGGCCGCCGTTGCCGCCGAACAGCTCAAGCACACCCTGCTGATGTTCGACGCCTTCCACGACGTGGCCGAAAAAGCCAAGAACGGCAACGTTCACGCCAAGGCGGTACTGCAGTCCTGGGCTGACGGCGAGTGGTTCAAGAAGCGTCCGACCCTGGCCGACAAGATCAGCCTGCGCGTCTTCAAGGTCACCGGCGAAACCAACACCGACGACCTGTCCCCTGCCCCGGACGCCTGGTCGCGCCCTGACATCCCGCTGCACGCCCTGGCCATGCTGAAAATGGCCCGCGACGGCATCGTGCCGGACGTGCAAGGCGCCATCGGCCCGATGAAGCAGATCGAGCAGATGCGCAACGAAGGCTTCCCGATCGCCTACGTCGGTGACGTGGTCGGTACCGGTTCCTCGCGTAAATCGGCGACCAACTCGGTGCTGTGGTTCTTCGGCGACGACATCCCTTACGTGCCGAACAAGCGCGCTGGCGGTTTCTGCTTCGGCTCCAAGATCGCCCCGATCTTCTACAACACCATGGAAGACGCCGGCGCCCTGCCGATCGAATTCGACGTGTCGAACATCCACATGGGCGACGTGATCGACCTGTACCCGCACGCCGGCAAGGTGTGCAAGCACGGTACCGACGAAGTCATCACCACCTTCGAGATGAAAACCCCCGTACTGCTGGACGAAGTCCGCGCCGGTGGTCGTATCCCGCTGATCGTCGGCCGTGGCCTGACCGAGAAGGCGCGCGCCGAGCTGGGCCTGGGCCCGACCGACCTGTTCAAGCTGCCTGAAGCACCTGTCGACACCGGCAAGGGCTACACCCTGGCCCAGAAGATGGTCGGCAAGGCCTGCGGCCTGCCAGTGGGCAAGGGCGTTCGTCCTGGCACCTACTGCGAACCGAAGATGACCACCGTCGGCTCCCAGGACACCACCGGTCCGATGACCCGTGACGAACTGAAAGACCTGGCGTGCCTGGGCTTCTCGGCCGACCTGGTCATGCAGTCGTTCTGCCACACCGCGGCCTATCCGAAGCCGATCGACGTGACCACCCACCACACCCTGCCGGATTTCATCCGCACCCGTGGCGGCGTGTCCCTGCGTCCAGGCGACGGCATCATCCACAGCTGGCTGAACCGCATGCTGCTGCCGGACACCGTCGGTACCGGTGGTGACTCGCACACCCGCTTCCCGATCGGCATCTCGTTCCCGGCCGGTTCCGGCCTGGTCGCCTTCGCCGCTGCCACTGGCGTGATGCCACTGGACATGCCGGAGTCGGTACTGGTGCGCTTCAAGGGCAAGCTGAACCCAGGCATCACCCTGCGTGACCTGGTTCACGCCATCCCTTACTACGGCATCCAGAAAGGCCTGTTGACCGTCGAGAAGAAAGGCAAGATCAACGCCTTCTCCGGCCGCATCTTGGAAATCGAAGGCCTGGACGACCTGACCGTGGAACAGGCATTCGAACTGTCCGACGCCTCGGCCGAACGTTCGGCTGCCGGTTGCACCATCAAGCTGCCTGAAAAAGCCATTGCCGAGTACCTGAAGTCGAACATCACCCTGCTGCGCTGGATGATCAGCGAAGGCTACGGCGATGCGCGCACCATGGAGCGCCGTGCACAGGCGATGGAAGCCTGGCTGGCCAAGCCCGAGCTGCTGTCAGCCGACGCCGATGCCGAGTACGCCGAAGTCATCGAGATCGACCTGGCCGATATCAAGGAGCCGGTTCTCTGCGCTCCTAACGACCCGGACGACGCTCGCCTGCTGTCCAGCGTCCAGGGCCAGAAGATCGACGAAGTGTTCATCGGTTCGTGCATGACCAACATCGGTCACTTCCGCGCTGCCGGCAAGCTGCTGGACAAGGTCAAGGGTCAGCTGCCAACCCGTCTGTGGCTGTCGCCGCCGACCAAGATGGACGCTCACCAGCTGACCGAGGAAGGCTACTACGGCATCTACGGCAAGGCTGGCGCGCGCATGGAAATGCCGGGCTGCTCGCTGTGCATGGGTAACCAGGCACGCGTAGAGCCGAACTCGACCGTTGTGTCGACGTCGACCCGTAACTTCCCGAACCGTCTGGGCGATGGTGCCAACGTGTTCCTGGCCTCCGCCGAGCTGGCTGCCGTTGCCTCGATCCTGGGCAAGCTGCCAACCGTCGAGGAGTACATGGAGTACGCGGCGAATATCGACAGCATGGCTGCCGACATCTACCGCTACCTGAGCTTCGACCAGATCGCCGAGTTCCGTGAAGCCGCTGCGAACGCCAATATCCCGGTCGTTCAAGCGTAAGCTGACTTAGCGTGAAAAGAAGCCCCGCCAATTGGCGGGGCTTTTTGTTGTCTTCCGAAAAGCTTTGCCGGCAAGGCCGGCTCCTGCAGGTTAGCGACGCGTGTAGGAGCCGGCCTTGCCGGCGAAGCGCCCCTCAGATCACGAACAGATCCATGAACCGATGCACCGCCGTCGCCTCAAGCCTCGCCTGATCCTTGCACAGCGCAAGAATTTCGGCCGAACGCTGCGCAGTAAACCGCGTCGCCAGGTTGGCCTTGAACTTGTCCTCCAGCAGCGGGATGCCCTGGGCGCGTCGGCGCCGGTGCCCGATGGGGTACTCCACCACCACCTGCTCGGTGCTCGAGCCGTCGGTGAAGAACACCTGCACCGCGTTGGCGATCGAGCGCTTGTCGGCCTCCAGGTACTCGCGACTGAAACGCGGGTCTTCGACGATCACCATCTTCTCGCGCAAGCGGTCGATGGTCGGGTGCGCCGCATGGAAATCATCTTCGTAATGCTCGGCCACCAGGTTGCCGAAGATCAGCGGCACCGCCGTCATGTACTGCAGGCAGTGGTCCCGGTCCGCCGCGTTGGCCAGCGTGCCGACCTTGGAAATGATGCGAATCGCCGACTCATGGGTGGTGATCACGATGCGCTCGATTTCATGCAGGCGATTGCGCACCTGCGGATGCAGGGTCACCGCCGCCTCGCAGGCGGTCTGCGCATGGAACTCGGCCGGAAAGCTGATCTTGAACAGTATGTTCTCCATCACGTAGCTGCCGAACGGCTGCGACAGGCTGAACTCGCGCTTGCCCTCGGGCTTGAGCGCCAGGTCCTTGTTGGTATGGCTGAACAGCACGTCATAGAAGCCCCACTGCGGCGCGGTGAGCACGCCGGGGATGCCCATCTCGCCGCGCAGGGCGATGTCCGCCAGGCGCACCCCGCGACTCGACGCATCACCGGCCGCCCACGACTTGCGCGAGCCGGCATTGGGGGCATGGCGGTAGGTGCGCAGCGCCTGGCCATCGACAAAGGCCTGGGACAGGGCCGCCAGCAACTGCTCGCGATTGGCGCCCATGAGCCGGGCGCACACCGCCGTGGATGCGACCTTGACCAGCAGCACGTGGTCCAGGCCCACCCGGTTGAAAGCGTTTTCCAGCGCGAGCACGCCCTGGATCTCGTGGGCCATGATCATGGCCTCGAGCACCGTGTGCAGGGTCAGCGGCGCGTCGCCGTTGGCCACGCGCTTTTGCGAGAGGTGGTCGGCCACCGCGAGGATGCCGCCGAGGTTGTCGGAGGGATGACCCCATTCTGCGGCCAGCCAGGTATCGTTGTAGTCCAGCCAGCGCACGATGCAGCCGATGTCCCAGGCCGCCTTGACCGGGTCGAGGCGGTACGCGGTGCCGGGCACCCGCGCGCCATGGGGCACCACGGTACCCTCCACCAGCGGCCCCAGGTGCTTGGTGCACTCGGGAAAGCGCAGCGCCAGCAGGCCGCAACCCAGGGTGTCCATCAGGCAGTTGCGCGCCGTGTCCAGCGCCTCCCCCGGCTCGGCCCTGAAGTGCAGGACATAGTCGGCAATGTCCTGCAGGACCCGGTCGTAGTCGGGGCGGTCGTTCAGGTCAACATTGGCACTCATTGTCGTCTCTCTGTTCACATGGGGTGAAAGGAGAGCCGAGCACCGCTGCCTCTAGAAGGTATCGCCAGGTACGCGTACCCAACCCTCCATCAGCACGCGAGCGCTGCGGCTCATGATTGCTTTGGTAACGGTCCAGTCGCCATTCACCTGGCGCGCCTCGGCGCCCACGCGCAAGGTGCCCGAGGGGTGACCGAAGCGCACGGCGCTGCGCTCGCCGCCACCGGCAGCAAGGTTGACCAGGGTGCCGGGGATGGCCGCCGCGGTGCCGATGGCCACCGCTGCCGTCCCCATCATCGCGTGGTGCAGCTTGCCCATCGACAACGCACGCACCAGCAGGTCGATATCGCTCGCTGCCACGGTCTTGCCGCTGGAGGACTGGTAGTCGGCCGGCGGTGCCACGAACGCCACCTTGGGCGTGTGCTGGCGCTGCGCGGCCTGCTCGACGTGCTCGATCAGGCCCATGTGCACAGCGCCGTGGGCACGGATGGTTTCGAAACGCGCCAGGGCCTCGGGGTCGCCGTTGATTGCGTCCTGCAGCTCGGTGCCGGTGTAGCCCAGGGCCTGGGCGTCGATGAAGATGGTCGGGATGCCGGCGTTGATCAGGGTTGCCTTGAAGGTGCCGACACCGGGCACCACCAGGTCGTCGACCAGGTTGCCGGTGGGGAACATCGAGCCGCCCGCGCCGTCTTCGTCGGCGGCCGGGTCGAGGAATTCGAGCTGCACCTCGGCGGCCGGAAAGGTCACGCCGTCGAGTTCGAAGTCGCCGGTTTCCTGCACTTCGCCTTCGGTGATCGGTACGTGGGCGATGATGGTCTTGCCGATGTTGGCCTGCCAGATGCGCACCACAGCCACACCATTGCGCGGGATGCGACTGGCGTCGACCAGGCCGGCGCTGATGGCGAACGAGCCGACTGCCGCCGAGAGGTTGCCGCAGTTGCCGCTCCAGTCGACGAAGGCCTTGTCGATGGCGACCTGGCCGAACAGGTAGTCGACGTCGTGCCCGGGCTTGATGCTGCGCGACAGGATGACCGTCTTGCTGGTGCTGGAGGTGGCCCCGCCCATGCCGTCGATCTGCTTGCCGTAGGGGTCGGGGCTGCCGATAACCCGCAGCAGCAGCGCATCGCGCGCGGCGCCGGGGAGCTGGGCGGCTTCGGGCAGGTCTTCGAGGTTGAAGAACACGCCTTTGCTGGTGCCGCCACGGATGTAGGTGGCGGGGATTCTGATCTGGGGTACGTGTGGCATGGAAATCTTGTCCTGTAATGTGATCGAGCCACCTGCTCTGTGGGAGCGGGCTCGACCCGCGATGCAAGCGATGCGGTTACAGCCAGTACCGCGTCGCCTGCATCGCGGGTCAAGCCCGCTCCCACT
>NZ_JASCPN010000105.1:0-7819 GCF_029960155.1 Pseudomonas sp. PS01300
GCCGCAAACCCAGCTGCGCCTGGCCAAACGCTAGACCTGATCGGGCGAACGCGCGTTCGCCCTGGCCGTTTCCAGGCTGACGATTCCCCGCCTCACCAGGCCCTGCAGGCTGCTGTCCAGGGTCTGCATGCCCAACGCCGCGCCGGTCTGCATGGCCGAGTACAGCTGCGCCACCTTCCCCTCGCGAATCAGGTTGCGCACCGCCGGCGTGGCCAGCAGGACCTCGTGCGCGGCCACTCGCCCGCCTTGCACCCTGGGCACCAGCACCTGGGCCACCACCGCCTGCAAGGCGTCGGCGAGCATCGTGCGCACCAGGGCCTTCTCCTGCGCGGCAAACACGTCCACCAGCCGGTCGATGGCCTTGGCCGCCGAGGCGGTGTGCAGGGTCGCCAGCACCAGGTGGCCGGTTTCGGCGGCGGTCAGGGCCAGACGGATCGTCTCCAGGTCGCGCAGCTCGCCAAGCATGATCACGTCCGGGTCCTGGCGCAGCGCAGCCCGCAGCGCCTGGGCGAACCCCTGGCTGTGACACCCCATCTCACGCTGGCTGAGCTGGCTGCGCAGCGGGCTGTGGATAAATTCGAGCGGGTCTTCCAGGGTCAGGATATGCACGGCGCGCTCGCGGTTTAGGTGATCGACCAGCGCCGCCAGGGTGGACGACTTGCCTGAGCCGGTGGGGCCGGTCACCAGCACCAGCCCGGCCGGCGACTCGGCAATGCGACGAAACACCTCCGGCAGCTGCAGGCTCGCCAGCGTCGGCACCTGGTCGGGTATCAGGCGCAGTACCGCCGCCGACCCGCGCACCTGCACGAAGGCGTTGACCCGAAAGCGCCCCAGCCCGGGCACGGCCACGGCAAAGTCCAGGTCCTGCAGCCTGGCGAAGTCCTCCTGCTGCTGTGGGCTCATGAGCTGCGCCAGCAGGGCATGCAGGTTGTCGCTGCTCAACGCCGCCGGCCCCAGCGGCTGCATCTGCCCGTCACGGCGGATCATCGGCGCACTGCCGGCCGCCAGGTGCAGATCGGAGGCGCCTTCCCTGAGCGCCAGGGCCATCAGCCCGGTCATGTCCATAACACTCCCCAAACATCGCCAAGCAGGTAGAATGCCGCAGACCCGAACAGCCGCTGGCGTTGATCCATGTCCACCATAGCAGACAACCTTTCCACGCTTGCCGACCGCATCCGCAGCGCTGCACAGGCCGCCGGGCGTGACCCCGGGCAGGTCCGCCTGCTGGCCGTGAGCAAGACCAAGCCGGCTGCCGCGATACGCGAAGTGTATGCGGCCGGTGTGCGCGACGTGGGCGAAAACTACTTGCAGGAAGCCCTGGCCAAGCAGCTCGAATTGACCGACCTGCCCTTGACCTGGCACTTCATCGGCCCCATTCAATCGAACAAGACGCGAGCAATCGCCGAGCACTTCGACTGGGTACATTCGGTGGACCGACTGAAAATCGCACAACGCCTCAGCGAACAACGCCCTGCCGGGCTGCCCGCACTGAATGTGTGCGTGCAGGTCAACGTCAGCGGCGAGGCCAGCAAATCGGGCTGCAACCCCGACGAGCTGCCGGCGCTGGCCCAGGCCATCGCGGCGCTGCCGCACCTGAAGCTGCGCGGCCTGATGGCGATTCCCGAACCCACCGACGACCCGGCCGCCCAGGCGGCGGCATTCGCCCGTGTACGCCAATTGCAGGACAGCCTGAACCTGGGCCTGGACACCCTGTCGATGGGCATGAGCCACGACCTGGAAGCAGCGATTGCCCAGGGCGCGACCTGGGTGCGCATCGGCACCGCCCTGTTCGGTGCCCGCGACTACGGCCAGGCCTGACCCATGCATCGTTCACCTTCTTCAACCAAGGACCTGACATGAGCAAGACTCGAATTGCCTTCATCGGCGCCGGCAACATGGCCGCCAGCCTGATCGGCGGCTTGCGCGCCCAGGGTGTGGACGCCGCGCAGATCCGCGCCAGCGACCCGGGTGCCGAGACGCGCGCCAAGGTGCACGCCGAACACGGCATCCAGCTGTTCGAAGACAACGCCCAGGCCGTCGATGGCGCCGACGTGGTGCTGATCGCGGTCAAGCCGCAAGCCATGAAGGCGGTGTGCCAGGCGCTCAAGCCAAGCCTCAAGCCCAACCAGCTGGTGGTGTCGATTGCCGCCGGCATCACCTGCGCCAGCCTGCGCAACTGGCTGGGCGAGCAACCGCTGGTACGCTGCATGCCCAACACCCCGGCGCTGCTGCGCCAGGGCGTCAGCGGTCTGTACGCCACCGAGCAGGTATCGGCCGAACAACGCGCCGAAGCCGAGCAACTGCTCTCGGCAGTGGGCGTGGCCCTGTGGGTCGACAGCGAACAGCAACTGGATGCAGTGACCGCGGTCTCCGGTAGCGGCCCGGCGTATTTCTTCCTGCTGATCGAGGCGATGACCGCAGCCGGCGAAAAACTCGGCCTGCCCCGCGACGTCGCCTCCCGGCTGACCCTGCAAACCGCCCTGGGCGCGGCGCACATGGCCGTGGCCAGCGATGTCGAGGCCAGCGAACTGCGCCGGCGCGTCACCTCCCCCAATGGCACCACCGAGGCGGCGATCAAGTCGTTCCAGGCCAACGGGTTCGAGGTGCTGGTAGAAAAAGCACTGGGCGCCGCGGCGCACCGCTCGGCCGAAATGGCCGAACAACTGGGCAACTAAGGAGCTCTGCATGAATGCACTTTCGGGCGCCGCGATCTTCGTGGTGCAAACACTGGTCAGCCTGTACCTGGTCATCGTGCTGCTGCGCTTCGTGCTGCAGCTGGTAAAGGCCAACTTTTACAACCCGCTCAGCCAGTTCGCGGTGCGCGCCACCCAGCCGCTGCTCAAGCCGATCCGGCGCGTCATCCCCAGCGTGTTCGGGCTGGACACCTCATCGCTGATCCTGTCGATCGTGATCCAGGCGCTGTTGATGGCGTTCGTGCTGATGGTCACCTACGGCACCTTCGGCGACATCCCGCACCTGCTGATGTGGGCCGTCATCGGCGTCACCTCGCTGTTCCTGAAGATCTTCTGGGTCGCGATGATCGTGATGGTGATCGTGTCGTGGATCGCCCCCGGCAGCCACAACCCCGCCGCCGAGCTGGCCTACCAGATCAGCGAGCCGGTGCTGGCACCGTTTCGCAAGCTGGTGCCCAACCTCGGAGGCCTGGATATTTCGCCGATCTTCGCCTTCCTGGCGATCCAGGTGATCCAGTCGTTCGTGATGCCGCCGCTGGCCGCCTACGCCGGAATGCCGCAGGAACTGTTCCGCATGATCTGACCCGCACCACCCCCGGCCGCAAGCCGCGCCATGTTGCTTGCCGCTGGGGGTGGCGGTCTTTAGACTTACGCCTCATTCAAGCGTGAGCAGGGTCGATGTCCACTGTCTTTCCCGAAGATTCGGTCGGTCTGGTAGTACCGCAACTGGCGCGATTCGATGAGCCCCTGGCCCTGGCCTGCGGTCGCTCGCTGGCCAGCTACGAGCTGGTCTTTGAAACCTACGGTACCCTCAACAGCGCGGCCAGCAATGCCGTGCTGATCTGCCATGCCCTGTCCGGGCATCACCATGCCGCCGGCTACCACAGCCCCGACGACCGCAAGCCGGGCTGGTGGGATAGCTGCATCGGGCCGGGCAAGCCGATCGATACCAACCGCTTCTTCGTGGTCAGCCTGAACAATCTCGGCGGCTGCAACGGCAGCACCGGCCCCAGCAGCGTCAACCCGGCCACCGGCCAGCCCTACGGCGCCGACTTCCCGGTACTCACCGTGGAAGACTGGGTGCACAGCCAGGCGCGCCTGGCCGATCGCCTGGGCATCGGGCAGTGGGCCGCCGTGGTGGGCGGCAGCCTGGGCGGCATGCAGGCGCTGCAATGGACCATCACCTACCCCGACCGCGTGCGCCACTGCCTGGACATCGCCTCGGCACCCAAGCTGTCGGCGCAGAACATCGCCTTCAACGAAGTGGCGCGCCAGGCCATCCTCACCGACCCCGAGTTCCACGGCGGCTCGTTCCAGGCCGAAGGCGTGATCCCCAAGCGCGGGCTGATGCTGGCGCGCATGGTCGGGCACATCACCTACCTGTCGGATGACTCGATGGGCGAGAAATTCGGCCGCGAGCTCAAGAGCGACAAGCTCAACTACGACTTTCACAGCGTCGAGTTCCAGGTCGAAAGCTACCTGCGCTACCAGGGCGAGGAGTTCTCCGGGCGTTTCGATGCCAACACCTACCTGCTGATGACCAAGGCGCTGGACTACTTCGACCCCGCCGCCAGCCACGGCGGCGACCTGGCCGCGACCCTGGCCCACGTCACCGCCGACTACTGCGTGATGTCGTTCACCACCGACTGGCGTTTCTCGCCGGCGCGCTCGCGGGAGATCGTCGATGCGCTGATCGCCGCGCGCAAGAACGTGTGCTACCTGGATATCGACTCGCCGTATGGCCACGATGCCTTCCTGATCCCGACCCCGCGCTACATCACGGGATTCACGAACTACATGAACCGCATCGTCTGCTGAGGACCCCATGAGAGCCGACCTGGAAATCATCCAAGACTGGATCCCCGCCGGCAGCCGGGTACTCGACCTCGGTTGCGGTACTGGCGAGCTGCTCGCCTCGCTGCGTGACACCAAGCAGGTGGCTGGCTACGGCCTGGAAATCGACCCCGACAACATCGCCCAGTGCGTGGCCAAGGGCGTCAACGTCATCGAGCAGGACCTGGACAAGGGCCTGGGCAACTTCGCCAGCAACAGCTTCGACGTGGTGGTCATGACCCAGGCCCTGCAGGCCGTGGAGTACCCCGACCGGATCCTCGACGAAATGCTGCGCGTGGGCCGCCAGTGCATCATCACCTTCCCCAACTTCGGCCACTGGCGCTGCCGCTGGTACCTGGCGACCAAGGGTCGCATGCCAGTGTCGGACTTCATGCCGTATACCTGGTACAACACGCCGAACATCCACTTCTGCACCTTCGAGGATTTCGAGGCGCTGTGCAGCGAACGTCGCGCCCAGGTGCTCGACCGCCTGGCGGTCGACCATATGCACCGGCATGGGTGGGCGAGCAAGCTATGGCCTAATCTTCTAGGGGAGATCGGCATTTACCGTGTCAGCAGCCCGGGCCTGCAGGAACACAAGGTCGCGGTTTGAACAACCCACACTGGAGGAGACAGATCATGGGTCGCTTGTTGAGCTTTTTACTGGTTGCCTGCCTGAGCACGACGGCGCTTGCTGCCGATGCGATCAAGGGCGAGCGCAAGGAAGTCTTCGGTGACACCACGGTGCACTACAGCACCTTCATCTCCACCTTCCTGCAGCCGGACATCGCCAAGGCGGCGCAACTGGTGCGCAGCAAGAACCAGGGCGTGATCAACGTGTCGGTGATCAAGGCCGGCAAGCCGCAGGTGACCCAGGTCAGCGGCAGCGTCAAGGACCTGAGCAGCCGCACGGTGCCGCTCAGCTTCAAGCAGATCACCGAACAGGGCGCGATCTACTACATCGCCCAGTTCCCGGTGGAGCAGCAGGAAACCCGCACCTTCACGATCAATGTTGCAATTGGTGGCAAGACCGAGACCATCAGTTTCAACCAAGAGCTCTTCCCAGGCGAATGATGAACATCCAGCAACTCGTATTGGCCAGCCACAACGCCGGCAAACTCAAGGAACTGCAGGTCATGCTCGGTGACACCGTGCAACTGCGTTCGATTGGCGAATTCAGCAGCGTCGAGCCGGAGGAAACCGGCCTGTCGTTCGTCGAGAACGCCATCCTCAAGGCGCGCAATGCCGCACGTATCTCCGGGCTGCCGGCCCTGGCCGACGACTCGGGCCTGGCGGTGGACTTTCTCGGTGGTGCGCCGGGCATCTACTCGGCGCGCTACGCCGATGGCCAGGGCGACGCGGCGAACAACGCCAAGTTGCTCGAGGTACTCAAGGACGTGCCGGACGCCGAGCGCGGCGCGCAGTTCGTGTGCGTGCTGGCGCTGGTACGCCATGCCGACGACCCGCTGCCGATCCTGTGCGAGGGCCTGTGGCATGGGCGCATCCTGCACCAGGCCAGCGGTGCCCACGGCTTTGGCTACGACCCGCTGTTCTGGGTACCGGAGCGCGACTGCTCCAGCGCCGAGCTGAGCCCCGCCGACAAGAACCAGATCAGCCACCGCGCCCGCGCCATGAGCCTGCTGCGTCAGCGCCTGGGCCTGCAATGACCGACCGCACGCCGGCACAGCCACTGCATCTGGGCGAGGCTGGCTTCAGCTCCAACGCACCACGGGCGGCACTCGCGCAGCTGCCGCCGCTGTCGCTGTACATCCATATCCCGTGGTGCGTGCGCAAATGCCCGTACTGCGACTTCAACTCCCATGCCGCCACCCCGCAGCTGCCGGAAGAGGCCTACGTCGACGCCCTGCTCGCCGACCTCGACCAGGAGCTGGGCGCGGTGTACGGGCGACCGATCAGCTCGATCTTCTTTGGCGGCGGTACCCCGAGCCTGTTCAGTGCCCGTGCGCTGGGCCGCCTGCTGGCGGGCGTGGAGCAACGCATCCCGTTCGCCGCCGACATCGAGATCACCCTGGAGGCCAACCCCGGGACCTTCGAGCAGGAGAAGTTCAAGGCCTACCGGCAACTGGGCATCAATCGCCTGTCGATCGGCGTGCAGAGCTTCCAGCAGGCCAAGCTCCAGGCGCTGGGGCGCATCCACAACGGTGACGAGGCGGTGCGTGCGGCCGGCATGGCGCGTGCGGCGGGGTTCGACAACTTCAACCTGGACCTGATGCACGGCCTGCCCGACCAGTCGCTGGACGATGCGCTGGGCGACCTGCGCCAGGCCATCGCGCTCAACCCTACCCACCTGTCGTGGTACCAGTTGACCCTGGAGCCGAACACGGTGTTCTGGAACCAGCCGCCGCTGCTGCCCGAGGACGACATCCTGTGGGATATCCAGGAGGCCGGGCAGGCGCTGATGGCCGAGCACGGCTACCGCCAGTACGAAGTGTCGGCCTACGCCCAGCCCGGGCGCCCGGCGCGGCACAACCTCAACTACTGGAGCTTTGGCGACTTCATCGGCATCGGCGCCGGTGCCCACGGCAAGCTCAGCCACCCGGACGGGCGCATCGTGCGCACCTGGAAGACCCGGCTGCCCAAGGACTACCTGAACCCGGCCAAGGCGTTCAAGGCGGGCGACAAGCTGCTGGCGGTGGACGAACTGCCGTTCGAGTTCCTGATGAACGCCCTGCGCCTGACCGAGGGCGTGGAGGCCGCGCTGTTCGCGCAGCGTACCGGCCTGCCGCTGGAACAACTGGCGGCGGCGCGCCGTGAGGCCGAACAAAAGGGCCTTTTGCAGGTCGAACCGACGCGGCTGGTGGCGACACCGCGGGGCCAGCTGTTTCTCAACGACCTGCTGCAGTATTTCTTGACCTAAGGATAGCGAATGGACCTGGTACTCGACCTGCTCTCGACCGTCTCCCGCTGGAGCCGCAGTAACCTGTCGGAGATCTCTCTGGCGCTTGTAGGCTGTTTGCTGGTGTTGTTCGGCACCGATATCAAGGGCTGGGTCGAACAGCGCCTGGGCGGGCTGGCAGGTGCGTTGCGCGTGCCGTTCATGGCCCTGCTGGTGCTGATCGGCAGTGGTGCGGCGTTGATCTATGCCACGCCGTGGGTGGTACGCGGGCTGAGCCAGTTCAACAACTACGCACTGGCGCCGGTGCTGCTGGTGGTGCTGGTGTTGCTTGGCGTGGTCGCAGACCGCCGCTAGAAGCATCGCGGGTCAAGCCCGCTCCCACAGGTACTACGCTGATTTCAAGGTCAGCGCTGTACCTGTGGGAGCGGGCTTGAGC
>NZ_JASCPN010000106.1:0-7671 GCF_029960155.1 Pseudomonas sp. PS01300
CAAGAGAGGTCAAAAAGATGTCAAACAATTGGATCGCATCGCGGGTCAAGCCCGCTCCCACAAGGTTTCTCACTGCCCTTGTGGGAGCGGGCTTGACCCGCGATGACTTCAGTAGTTGTACCACTTCACTTCGAGCATCACCTCGTTCTGCGCCGTCGCCAGCTGGCTGAACTCGCGCCTGGCACTCAGGCGCAGGCCCAGGTTGCGCGACAGTTCCCACTGCTGGTTGAGGCTCAGGCTGCGGCGGACCTCGCCATTGGTGAAGTAGTCGCCCTTGGCCTCCAGGCTCAGGTTGCCCAGCCCGTTGCGCCACAGCACGCCGGTGTTGAACCCTGCCGCGGGTGCGATGAACCCGGCAAAGTCATTGTTGTGCTCCACCCGCACCGTGCCCAGGGCAAACCCGAGCATGTCCTCGCCCAACTGCCAGGTGCCCCCGGCGCCGCCATTCACGTGGCTGACCAGCACCTCGTTCTCATGCTTGCCCAGCACCCGTTCCAACCCGCCGGCCACCTGCCACGACCACGGCTTGAGCAGGTCGTTGCGCGGCGTCAGCGAGCGGATCGTGGCCAGGTCCAGGCGCTGCACCTGCCAGTCGTTGTGTTCGTACTGGCGCACCTTCAGTTGCAGGATCTCGATCTGCGCCCCCAGCGGGAAGCCGTAGGCGTTGTCGTTGAGGTCGTGATAGGCCATGCGCAGCCCGTACTCGGCAAAGGCCCGGTCTTCTCGGGTACCCACGCCCAGCTGCCAGGTGCGCGACTCGTGGCCGTCCTCCGGCAGCCCGGGGCGTTCGATCTGCAACGGCGGTGGCGGGTTGCGGTTGATCGCGCGCAGCAACTCGAAGCTGCGCCTGGCCCGCTCCGGGTCGCGCTCCAGGCCATTGGCGCGGTAGCGCTCCAGGCGATAGGCGGCGTCCTGCACCAGCGCCTGGCGCTCGCGCGGCAGCTCGGTGAAGGCGGGGCTCTGCAGCTGCGCGGTGTCGGCGCTCACGGCCAGCACCTGCTGCTGTTCGGCATGGTCCAGCGGTTTGGCCCGCTCCAGCAGCTCGCGCTCGCGCGATGGACGGTAGTCGGTACGCGCCACCAGCCCGGACTGTTTCACCGCCTTGACCGTGTCGGTGGGGATCGCCGTGAGCGGGAACTGCGAGGTCAGGTCCAGGCTCGGCCGTGCCACCTGCAGCAGTTCGAGCAGGCGATACGAGCAGTTTTCGTCGAAGAAGAAATAGTCGAACTGGATCTGCTTGAGTTCCCAGATGTGCTCGACCATGCGCCCGGTTTCCTCGGGCGTGAGGTTCAGCCGGTATTCCCACAGGTCGCGGTTTTCCAGGCTGCGGTATTCGGACAGCTTCTCCTGGTAGGGCACCAGCGCGAACAGGCCGGGGTAGCCGCCCATCAGGCCCTTCCAGGCATACAGGATGCTGTTGTCGTTGCCCTCGATGTAGGCGCCGAAGTTGATCGCGTAGCTCAGCAGTGCGGTGTTGTCGCTTTGCACGTCGGCCTGGTCGATACGCAGCAGCGTGTGCCCGAACATCGACGAGGGGCTGTTCAGGTAGGCGGCCGGGAAGATCATCACCGCGCTGTGCGGCGACACATCCGAGTACCACTGGGTGTAGGCCTTGCAGTCCGGCGCCGGCAGGTCGGTGAGCTGCAACTGCTCGCGCAGCCAGCGGGTGCGCGCCGGGAATACGCATTGCGCGTGCTGGTCGCCCAGGCTGGCCGGGGCGTACAGCGCCTCATAGGTGGCGCGCAGTTCCTGGTCAGGGTGGTGCGCACCGTCCTTGGCCAGGAAGAATTTGGGGTCGTCCACGTAGCTGCGCCATCCGCCGAGCTTGGCGGTTTCGTAATGGCCCAGGGAGATCCAGTAGCGGTCGTTGGCCAGTGCGTGCAGACGAGCATCGTCCAGCACGGTGGCAGCGTGCAGCGGGGCGCAGGCACAGAGCGCCAGGTAGGCAAGGCGTTTGAGCATGTCGGGCAACTACGTCTGAATGATGCCGATAGAGGCGGGCAAACAAACCCGCCCCGTGGTCGGGGCGGGTGTGCCGAGCTTAGGCCGGGGTTGCGTATTTGGCCAGACGGGCGTCGCTTTTCAGGACGGCGAGGGTGTTGGTGTGAACATCTTCAGCGGTAGCGTCGGCTGTGGTGAAGATTTCCTGGAAGTGCTGGTGGGTCACGGCCGCGAAGTGCGCACGGTCTTCCGGTGCGACGCCCAGTACCACCGCGTAGGTGGTCAGTGCTTCGCCCTGGCCTTGCGCCATGTCTTCGGACAGCTCGTTCATCATGCCATTCATGGCGAACCAGGATTTGCCGCCATAGGTCAGCGACGCATTGGTGGAGCAGCCGTTGGTGCCCGAGGTCATGCCGAAGGTGGCGTTGCCCGAGGTACCGTTGGTGGTGGATGCGAGGAAGTGAGCCGGCGTGCCGCGTTGGCCCTCGAACAGCATGTTGCCCCAGCCGCAGTCCGGGCCGCCTGGCGCCTGGGCCATGGCGTTGAGCGAAACCGCGGTGAACAGAGTACCCAGAAGAATCCGTTTCATAGCATTGTTCTCTTTCTGATGTTCAAACCAAAGGTCAGGGTTATCTGGCATGTCTGTAGGACTAGTTGCCAGGACGGGTCGGTTGTTTACCCAGCCGCGCAGTTTGGAGTTTAGGCACGATCTAAGGGTTCCGTGATTAATTGCAAAAGATTGCTTGAAATAATTGACGCGGAGCAGGTTTTCGACCCTGCGCGCTAAAGCGTTGAAGAGCCTTGCAAGCCGGGCGCAGGCGGCGCCAGAATGCCGTCATCCGCCCCGCCGAAGTAAGGAAGCCCGATGCCCGATCCTGTTGCTGCGAGCCTGCGTCTTGCGCCCGAAGCCCTGACCCGGCCGTTTTCCGCTGAACAGTTCGATTTTTCCACCACCAATGATCTGGAGCCCTTTCGCGGTGTGCTAGGCCAGGAACGTGCAGTCGAAGCCTTGCAGTTCGGCGTCGCCATGCCACGCCCCGGTTACAACGTGTTTGTCATGGGCGAGCCGGGCACCGGCCGCTTCTCGTTCGTCAAGCGCTACCTCAAGGCAGAAGGCAAGCGCCTGCAGACGCCGTCCGACTGGCTGTACGTCAACAACTTCGACGAGCCCCGCGAGCCCAAGGCGTTCGAGCTGCCGGCCGGCAGTGCCGGGGCCTTCATCGCCGATATCGGGGGCCTGATCGACAACCTGCTGGCGACCTTTCCGGCGGTGTTCGAGCACCCGTCCTATCAGCAGAAGAAAAGCGCCATCGACCGCGCCTTCAACCAGCGCTACGACCGTGCCCTGGATGTGATCGAGCGCGCCTCGCTGGAAAAGGACGTGGCCCTGTACCGCGACAGCAGCAACGTCGCCTTCACCCCAATGGCCGATGGCAAGGCGCTGGATGAGGCCGAGTTCGCCCAGTTGCCTGAGGCCGAGCGCGAGCGCTTCCACGAGGACATCGCCGCGCTGGAAGAGCGCCTCAACGAAGAGCTCGCCAGCCTGCCGCAGTGGAAGCGCGAGTCGAACAACCAGCTGCGCCAGCTCAACGAAGAAACCATCACCCTGGCCCTGCAGCCCTTGCTGGCCCCGCTGTCGGAGAAGTACGCCGAGAACGCTGCGGTGTGCGCCTACCTGCAGGCCATGCAGGTCAACCTGCTGCGCACCGTGGTCGAGCAACTGGTCGACGACAGCAAGACCGACGCGGTGGCGCGCAAGATGCTCGAAGAGCAGTACGCCCCCAGCCTGGTGGTCGGCCATCACGCCAGCGGCGGCGCGCCCGTGGTGTTCGAGCCGCACCCTACCTACGACAACCTGTTCGGCCGCATCGAATACGGCAACGACCAGGGCGCGCTGTACACCACCTATCGCCAGTTGCGCCCGGGGGCGCTGCACCGCGCCAATGGCGGGTTCCTGATTCTGGAAGCCGAGAAGATGCTCGGCGAGCCGTTCGTGTGGGATGCGCTCAAGCGCGCCCTGCAATCGCGCAAGCTGAAGATGGAGTCGCCGCTGGGCGAGTTCGGTCGCCTGGCCACCGTCACCCTCACCCCGCAGATGATCCCGCTGCAGGTCAAGGTGATCATCATCGGCGCCCGCCAGCTGTACTACGCGCTGCAGGACCACGACCCGGACTTCCAGGAGATGTTCCGGGTGCTGGTGGACTTCGACGAAGACATTCCCATGGTCGAGGAGAGCCTGGAGCAGTTCGCCCAGCTGCTCAAGACCCGCACCAGCGAGGAGGGCATGGCCCCGCTGACCGCCGATGCGGTGGCGCGCCTGGCCACCTACAGCGCCCGCCTGGCCGAGCACCAGGGGCGCCTGTCGGCGCGCATCGGCGACCTGTTCCAGCTGGTCAGCGAGGCGGATTTCATTCGCCACCTGGCCAACGACGAGATGACCGACGCCGGGCACATCGAGCGGGCGCTCAAGGCCAAGGCCACGCGTACCGGGCGGGTATCGGCGCGGATTCTCGACGACATGCTGGCCGGGATCATCCTGATCGACACCGAAGGCGCGGCGGTGGGCAAGTGCAACGGCCTGACCGTGCTGGAGGTGGGCGATTCGGCGTTCGGTGTGCCGGCGCGGATTTCCGCCACGGTGTACCCGGGCGGCAGCGGCATCGTGGATATCGAGCGTGAGGTCAACCTGGGCCAGCCGATCCACTCCAAGGGCGTGATGATCCTCACCGGGTACCTGGGCAGCCGCTATGCCCAGGAGTTCCCCCTGGCCATTTCGGCCAGCATCGCGCTGGAGCAGTCCTACGGCTATGTGGATGGCGACAGCGCATCGCTGGGCGAGGCCTGCACTCTGATCTCGGCCCTGTCGAAAACCCCGCTCAAGCAGTGCTTTGCGATCACCGGCTCGATCAACCAGTTCGGTGAAGTGCAGGCGGTGGGCGGGGTCAACGAGAAGATCGAGGGCTTCTTCCGCCTGTGCGAGGCTCGTGGCCTGACCGGTGAGCAGGGCGCGATCATCCCGCGGGCCAACGTGGCCACGCTGATGCTCGACGAGCGCGTGCTGCAGGCGGTGCGCGCCGGGCAATTCCATGTGTACGCAGTCAGTCAGGCCGACGAGGCCCTGAGCCTGCTGGTGGGCGAGCCGGCCGGGCAGCCGAACGAGGAGGGCGAGTTCCCCGAGGGCAGCATCAATGCGCGGGTGGTCGAGCGGTTGCGGGTGATTGCCGAGATGATCAGCGAAGAGGACCTCAAGGAAGCCGAGAAGGAGCAGGCCGAAGAGGCGTTGGCGCAGGTGAAGCCTTCCTGACCGCGGTGGGTTCTTCGCCGGCAATGCCGGCTCCTACATGTGGGAGTCGGCATTGCCGGCGAAGGGGGCAGTTCGGCGCACGGCACATGACCGCTCGGCGCCGACCGCTTGTCGCCGGCGGATTTCTTCTATCCTCAAGGCATGGACCGTCGTGCGCAAAAGGATCGAAACCAGCCTGGCCACAGGCTACGCAACGCCTCACCGAGGACCGTCGCCATGCCGCGTACCCTCAGCCTTACCCGTCAATGCCTGGGCCTGGTGACCCGCATTGAGTGCCGTATCCGCCCGCTGGCCGGTGACACCGGCATGTGGACACTGCTGTTCGCCGCCGGCATGGCCGGCGAGCAACCCTCCGCGATCAAGGCCCAGGGGCCGTTTCACGGGCCGTTCGTGGCCGAGTCGGTGCTCAGCGCGATTGTCGACAGCCTGACCCTGCACGGCTACCAGGTGGCCGACGACCCGCAGATCTGGTGCGTGCACCTGCAGGCGCAGCTGCGTCGCATCAACGGCGAACGGGTTCACCATGTGGGTGACCTGCAGTCCAACCCCGACACCTGAGCCGACCGGATCATCCACTGGCCTGTGGCAGCGTGTCGCGGGCTTTTCCTGTCACAGGTGGCTGCTATACTCGCGCTCGTTTTTTTCCAGCCACCTGGTGATCTGCTCAATGGAACGCTTTATCGAAAATGCGATGTACGCCTCGCGCTGGCTGCTCGCACCCATCTATTTTGGCCTGTCCCTGGGGCTGCTGGCGTTGGCGCTGAAGTTCTTTCAGGAGATCTTCCATGTGCTGCCCAACGTCTTCTCGCTGGCCGAGTCCGACCTCATCCTGGTACTGCTGTCGCTGATCGACATGGCCCTGGTGGGCGGCCTGCTGGTGATGGTGATGATCTCCGGCTACGAGAACTTCGTGTCGCAGCTGGATATCGCCGAAGGCACCGAAAAGCTCAACTGGCTGGGCAAGATGGACTCTTCCTCGCTGAAGATGAAGGTGGCCGCCTCGATCGTGGCGATCTCCTCCATCCACCTGCTGCGGGTGTTCATGGACGCGCGCAACATCGAGACCCAGTACCTGATGTGGTACGTGATCATCCACATGACCTTCGTGGTCTCGGCGTTCGCCATGGGCTACCTGGACAAGATGACCAAGCACTGACCTGCGGGGTATCACGCCTTGTCAGCCGCCCGTCCGGTGCATAACGGACGGGCGGTTGCGTTTCTGGCTTGTGCTTTGGTCGATGCTGTACAAAAAATGAACGGCCTGTGGAATGTTCCAGTAGCGAGGTATCGCAATGAACCTGCATGAACTGAACAGCGAGGCCAGGGCCGGCCGGGTGGACGAACTGAACCTGATCGCCATCGAAGGGGGGGACTTCGTGCTCGAGGCCCGGGTCAAGGGCAAGGCGCACCCGTTGCTGGATGCCAAGGGGGTACGTCTCAAGGTGCACTCGGTGGTCGATGGCCAGCGCCTGCTCAATGGCTTGCCCGCCGTGCCGTTGCACCTGGTGCACTGGTCGGTGCAGGACGAGATGTGCGGCCTGCACGGCACCCCCGAAGAAGACCTCAAGGTGCCGATGCCGCGACGTACTGCCTGGTAGCTGAACTGCTTTGCCGCAGTGTGCTAGGCTGCTTGCCCTTTTCACAGCGGGCGCGGCTTTTGTGCGCCCTGTAGCGGAGCAGAAACATGTCCGAACTCAACCTGTCCACCGACGAAACCCGCGTCAGCTACGGCATTGGCCGTCAGCTGGGTGGCCAGCTGCGTGACAACCCGCCACCGGGCGTCAACCTGGACGCGATACTGGCCGGTCTGACCGACGCCTTCAATGGCCAGGCCAGCCGCGTCAGCGAAGAAGACCTGTCGGCCAGCTTCAAGGTCATCCGTGAAATCATGCAGGCCGAAGCGGCTGCCAAGGCCGAAGCGGCCGCTGGCGAAGGCAAGGCCTTCCTGGCCGAGAACGCCAAGCGTGACGGCATCACCACCCTGGCCTCGGGCCTGCAGTTCGAAGTACTGACTGCCGGTGAAGGCGCCAAGCCAAGCCGTGAAGACAGCGTGCGCACCCACTACCACGGCACCCTGATCGACGGCACCGTGTTCGACAGCTCCTACGAGCGTGGCCAGCCGGCAGAATTCCCGGTCGGCGGCGTGATCGCTGGCTGGACCGAGGCCCTGCAACTGATGAACGCGGGCAGCAAATGGCGCCTGTACGTACCGAGCGAGCTGGCTTACGGCGCCCAGGGCGTTGGCAGCATCCCGCCGCACAGCGTGCTGGTGTTCGACGTCGAGCTGCTGGACGTACTGTAAGTACGTCGCAGGACCTTGCGGCCCTCATCGCGGGTCAAGCCCGCTCCCACAGGTACACTGCCAGTCTCATGATTGCAGTGATCCTTGTGGGAGCGGGCTTGACCCGCGATGCTTTCAGTTCCAC
>NZ_JASCPN010000107.1:0-7588 GCF_029960155.1 Pseudomonas sp. PS01300
TTCAACTGGGGTACCCGGGCGAGCCCTGCGCCGGGGATTGGGGCGCGGCGCCCCCCCCGCGCCCCCCGGCGCGGCAGGAAGCCACCCTTGGCACCTACCGGCACGATCACCGAGTTCTTCACCTGCTGCGCCTTCACCAGGCCCAGCACTTCGGTGCGGAAGTCCTCTTCGCGGTCCGACCAGCGCAGCCCGCCGCGTGCCACGTTGCCAAAGCGCAGGTGCACGCCCTCGACCCGCGGCGAATACACGAAGATCTCGAACTTGGGCACCGGCTTGGGCAGCTCGGGAATCAGCCTTGGGTTGAACTTGAAGCTGAAGTACGACTTGGCCTGGCCATTGGCGTCGGTCTGGTAGAAGTTGGTGCGCAGGGTGGCCTTGATCAGGTCCAGGTAGCGACGCAGGATGCGGTCTTCGTTGAGCACCTGCACGTCGTCCAGCGCGGTCAGGATCGCCTGTTCCAGGCGTTGCTGCTTGTCGTCCAGGTCATCCCCGGCCAGCTTGCGCGCCAGGTAGAAGCGGGTCTTGAACAGCCGGGTCAGCTCGCGGGCGATGTCGGTATGGTTGTTCAGGGTGCTGGCGATGTAGCCCAGGTCGAAGCCCAGGCGAATCTGCTTGAGGTAGCGGGCATAGGCGCGCAGCAGCGCCACGTCGCGCCACGGCAGGCCGGCGGTCAGTACCAGACGGTTGAACGCATCGTTTTCGGCGTCGCCGTTGACGATGTGCACGAAGGCGTCCTGCAGGGTGTCGTTGAGCTGCTGGATATCCAGGTTCAGGCCTTCGCTGTAGGTGAAGGCAAAGTCATGAATCCAGAACTCGCGGCCATTGCTGTGGCGAAGACGGTACGGGAACTCGCCCAGTACGCGCAGGCCCAGGTTTTCCAGGATCGGCAGCACGTCCGACAGCGCCAGCGGGGTGTCGGCGTGGTACAGCTTGCAGTGCAGTTGCTGTTTGCCGGCCTGGGTCAGCGGCTGGTAGAAGCTCATCACCAACGGCTTGCTGTCGGACAGGGTCAGCAGGTGCTGCATGTCCACCACCGCCGAATGCGCGGCAAAGCGCTCGCGGTAGCCGGCCGGGAAGCCTTTGGGGAAGTCGGCCAGCACATTGGTGCCCTGGGCCTCGCCGAAGCTCTCGACGGTCAGGCTGGCATAGTCGTCCTGCCACGAACGGCAGGCCTGCACCACTTCGTTTTCCAGCTGCTGGGGGTCGATGTCGATGCGGTTTTTCGGGTCGACTCGCAGAATCAGTTGCACGCGGGCCAGCACCGACTCGGAGAAGAAGGTCCAGAACTCGCAGTCGCTGGCCTTCAGGCGCTCCATCAGCACCTGCTGGATCTTCTGGCGCACCTCGGTGGAATAGATGTCGCGCGGCACATAGGCCAGGCAGTAGCAGAAGCGCCCGTAGGGGTCCTTGCGCAGGAACACGCGAATCTTGTTGCGCTCCTGGATCTGCACGATCGACATCACGGTGCTGAACAGCTCATCCACCGGGGTCTGGAACAGGTCGTCGCGCGGCAGCACCTCAAGTACCTGGGCCAGCTCCTTGCCCAGGTGGGCCTTGGCGTCGAAGCCCGAACGGCGCTCCACTTCGGCGACCTTGCCGCGAATGTACGGGATCACCCGCACACTTTCGCCATACACCGACGAGGTGTACAGGCCCATGAAGCGGCATTCCTTGATCACCTTGCCGTCGGCGTCCAGCTGGCGGATCGACACGTAGTCCGGGTAGGCCGGGCGGTGCACGCGGCTGGGGTGCGCGGCCTTGGCGAACGACAGCAGCAGCGGCTCGTTGAGGTAATTGACGGCGTAGTCTTCGATGCGCAGGTCGTCGGCGCTGAGGCCGCTGCGCAGGCGGCGGGTCAGGCCGAGGAAGGACTGCTCGTCATACTCCAGCTGGCCGCCCTGGGCGTCGGCCTTGACCACGAACTCTTCGTAGCCCAGGAAGGTGAAATGGTTGCTCACCAGCCATTGCAGGAAGCTCTTGACCTCGTCCTTCTCGGCAGCGGCCGGGGCGTAGGCCGTGTGGTCGATCAGCTCGAGCAGCTCGCGCACCTTGGCCTTCATCGGCTCGAAATCGGCCACCACCACGCGCACTTCGGCCAGCACCTGCTCCAACTCGCGGGCCAGCAGGTTGAGCTCGGCGGCATTGGCGCAGCGGTCGATCTCCAGGTACATCAGCGATTCCTGCAGGATGCCCTCACCCTGGGTGCCCTTGGGCAGAATCTCCAGCAGCTCGCCCTTGGCCCCGCGACGCACGCTGAGCACGGTGGTCTGCAGGGTATGGATGCTGTAGCCGCGGCGGTTGAGCTCGGTACGCACCGAGTCGACCAGAAACGGCAGGTCATGGTGCAGCACTTCCACGGCCGTGTGGGTGGACTGCCAGCCGTGGCGTTCGTAATCGGGGTTGTAGACCCGAACCTGGGGTTCGGTGTGGTCGAAGCGTTCGATGATGCGCCAGGCCGAGAGGGTGCAGCCGGCCAGGTCGGAGAGGCGACGCTGGGTCAATTCGTCAAGAGAGATGATGCCAAAGAACTGCTCGGCAAACAGCGCCACTTGTGGCAGTGCCTGTTCCCCGATGTGCTGCGCCAGGGCCGCCTGCAGTTGATGCTGGAAGTCGGCTTTGCTGGCTGCGGTGAAAAACGCCATCTGTGGTACTCCGCTTGGGCTTGTTATTGAGTGAAGCGTCGCGCACATGCCGTCATGCTCGGATCAACCATAGCCAACCACACGCTGGGTGTCGTCGGGTTGTCCATCGACAGGGCAGCTTAACGACTGGCCGGTCACCCCTGCTTGCGATGCTGCGACATATTCGGTCAATCAGCGGCAGGCGGCGATTTATCCATTGACCGAAGACTGGCACACTCGCGTTTCACTTCTTGACCACCGAGCCGTCCATGCAACTGACCACCCCCCTGCTCTTCGCCACCCCCTGCGATGATGAAGAAGACAACATGGCCACCCTGTGCTGCCACAGCGACAAGGGCCAGATGTTCCTCATGACCCGCTACCCGGACGAAGACACGGTGGACATCACCCTGGATGACGAACCGAGCACACTGGACGGCATCAAGGTCACCCTCAGTGCCAGGCGCCTGCTGATCGAAGTGGCACCGGGAGACGCCGACGTGTTCAACGGCGCCGATCATCTGGAAATCACCCTCAGCAGCGACGGCACCGACCTCGCCGAAGTCGAGCAGACCCTGCAGAACATCCTCAAGGGCACCGGCACCTACGTCAGCGAGCTGTAACCCCGTCAAGGAGCCCCCATGCCCCAGCCGATCTTCGACGCCCACTGCCACATCATCGACCCGCGCTTCGCGCTGGTGCCCAACAACGGCTACCTGCCCGAGGCCTTCACCACCGAGGACTACCTGGCGGCCGTCACGCCGCTGGGCATCTGCGGCGGCGCGGTGGTGTCGGGTTCGTTCCAGGCCTTCGACCAGGGCTACCTGCTGGCCGCCTTGAAACAGCTGGGCCCAGGCTACGTGGGGGTGACCCAGGTGCCGGCCGGCATCAGCGATGCCGAGCTGCTCGCGCTGGATGCCGCCGGCGTGCGTGCACTGCGCTTCAACCTCAAGCGCGGCGGCTCGGCGCAGGCCGATCAGCTCGAAGCCATGGCCCTGCGCGTGTTCGAACTGGCCGGCTGGCACGTCGAGCTGTACGTCGATTCGCGCGAGCTGGGCGAGCTGACCCCGCTGCTGCGCCGCTTGCCGGCGGTAAGCATCGATCACCTGGGCCTGCGCCGCGACGGCCTGCCGGCGCTGCTGCAACTGGCCGAGGCAGGTGTGCGCATCAAGGCCTGCGGCTTTGGCCGGGTCGATTTCGATGTGGCCGCTGCCTTGCGCGACATCGATGCCGCCAACCCCCACGCCCTGATGTTCGGCAGCGACCTGCCCTCCACCCGCGCATCGCGCCCGTTCGACCCGGCCGATATCCAGCTGATCCGCCACACGCTGGGCAGCGCCAGTGTCGAGCGCGTGCTGTGGGGTAACGCACGGGCGTTCTATCGCCTGCAACCCCAGGCACATTCTTGACAACATGCGGCTGCACGGGCATTGTCTGACAACCTGACCTACTGGCTTTATCCTTCATGCTCGAGCTTCAACGCCCCGACACCCTGGTGGAACGCGTCGTCAGCGCCATCCGCACCGAGATCGACTCGGGGCGCCTGGCTGCCGAAGCACGCCTGCCCACCGAGCAGCAACTGGCCGAACAGCTGAATGTCAGCCGCTCGGTGGTGCGCGAGGCGATCTCCCAGCTCAAGGCCGATGGCGTACTGATCGCCCGGCGCGGGCTGGGCTCGTACATTTCGCAGAATCCGACCGGCACGGTGTTCCGCTTCCCCAGCAACAACGGGCGCAGTGCCGACCTGGTGCAGATGTTCGAAGTGCGCCTGTGGATCGAAACCCAGGCCGCTTCGATTGCCGCCCAGCGCCGCGACCAGGCAGACCTGGCGCGCATGGCCAAGGCCCTGCAGGAAATGATCGACAAGCGCAGCCAGTTCGACGTGGCGGCGGCTGCCGACGTGGAGTTTCACCGCGCAATTGCCGAAGCCAGCAAGAACGACTACTTCGTCGCCTTCCATGACTTTCTGCGCGGCCAGCTGGCTGCCGCGCGCAAGACCGCGTGGGAGAACTCGGCGGCGCATTCGGTGGGCGGCTCGGCCGACGCCAATCGCGAACACCAGGCGCTGTACCAGGCGATTGCCGACGGTGACCGCCACCGCGCCGCGGCCTGCGCCGAAGCGCACCTGCGGGCCTCGGCCAAGCGCCTGAAGCTGGACCTGCCAGCCATGGAATGAACATCACGTGACGGGCGCTGCGGGTCAGCGCCTTTTTCTTCGCACTACTTAGTCTGACAACCTGATAACCAGATAAGAATACCAAGGTGACCCCTGCATGATTTACGACTACTGCATCATCGGCGGCGGCATCGTCGGCCTCGCCACCGCCATGGCGCTGCTCAAGCGCCAGCCTGGCGCCTCGCTGGTCATCCTGGAGAAGGAAACCACACTGGCCCGGCACCAGACCGGCCATAACAGCGGGGTCATCCACGCCGGCATCTACTACGCACCCGGCAGCCTCAAGGCCGACCTGTGCAAGCGCGGCGCCCAGGCCACCAAGGACTTCTGCGACACCCACGCCATCAAGTACGAGGTGTGCGGCAAGCTGCTGGTGGCGTCCAACCCGCTCGAGGTGCAACGCATGCAGGCGCTGTACGAGCGCTCGCAACAGAACGGGCTGAAGGTCGAGCGCCTGGATGCCGCCGAACTGCGCCGTCGTGAGCCGAACATCGTCGGCCTGGGCGGGCTGTTCCTCGATGCCACCGGCATCGTCGACTACAAGCAGGTGTGCCAGGCCATGGCCAAGGTCATCCAGGCCGCCGGCGGCGAGATCTGCCTGGACACCCGCGTGGCGGCGATCGCCGAAAGCGGCGACAGCGTCACCATCAGCAGCGAAGACCGCGTATGGCGCGCCAGGCAGCTGGTCGCCTGCGCCGGCCTGCAGTCGGACCGCCTGGCGGCGCTGGCCGGGGTCAGGATCGACCACCAGATCATCCCGTTTCGCGGCGAATACTTCCGCCTGCCAGCCACCAAGAACCAGATCGTCAATCACCTGATCTACCCGATCCCCGACCCGGAGCTGCCGTTTCTGGGCGTGCACCTCACCCGCATGATCGACGGCAGCGTCACTGTCGGGCCGAATGCGGTGCTGGGCCTGGGCCGCGAGAACTACGGCAAGTTCTCGATCAACTGGCGCGACGTGGCGCAGTACGCCAGCTTCCCCGGCTTCTGGAAAACCCTGTGGAACAACCTCGGTTCGGGCACCACCGAGATGAAGAACTCGCTGTTCAAGCGCGGCTACCTGGAACAGTGCCGCAAATACTGCCCTTCGCTCGAGGTCGACGACCTGCTGCCCTACGAGGCGGGCATCCGCGCCCAGGCGGTGATGCGTGACGGCACCCTGGTGCACGACTTCCTGTTCGCCGAGACCCCGCGCATGGTCCACGTGTGCAACGCACCGTCGCCGGCAGCCACCTCGGCCATCCCGATCGGCGAAATGATCGCCGACCGCCTGCTCACACCACGCTGATCCGCATTGCTGCACGGGCGCCCGCCGCCCGCTTGAAAATAACTACAAAGACCAACAAGGAATCTCTCGATGTCGGTACATGAAGCGGTCACCACCGCAACCGAAACCCCGGAACAGAACAGGAAGCGCCTGCGCAAGGTCGCGGCGGCCACCATCTTCGGCTCGATGCTGGAGTGGTACGACTTCTACCTGTACGCCACCATGGCGGCCATCGTGTTCTCGAAGATCTTCTTCGACGCCAGCAACCCTCAGGTTGCCTCGCTGCTGGCCTTCTCCACCTTTGCCATCGGCTTTATCGCCCGCCCGTTCGGCGGCGTGCTGTTCGGCTACCTGGGCGACCGTTTCGGGCGCAAGCAGGTACTGGTGGTGACCTTCTGCATGATGGGCCTGTGCACCACGCTGATCGGCCTGATCCCCAGCTACGCCAGCATTGGCATCTGGGCGCCGATCATCCTGGTGCTGGTGCGCATCATCCAGGGCCTGGGCGCGGGCGCCGAGCTGTCCGCCGCGGCCGTGACCAGCTACGAACATGCCAGCGAAGGCAAGCGCGGCAGTCAGGGGGCCTGGCCTGCGCTGGGGCTCAACCTGGGCCTGCTGCTGTCGTCGCTGACCGTGTACCTGCTGACCATGAACGGCAACGACTTCCTGCTCTCGGGCGGCTGGCGCATCCCGTTCATCTGCAGCATCGTGCTGGTGGGCGTGGGCTTCTGGGTACGCCGCAGCATTCCGGAAACCCCGCAGTTCGCCGAACTCGAGCAGGCGCCGAAAAAAGCCAAGGTGTCGCCGCTCAAGGCGCTGTTCAAGAACGACCTCAAGGGCCTGGCCGTGGTGTTCTTCGTGGCCATCGGCTACAACGCCCTGAGCTATATCTTCAAGACCTTCTCGCTGGCCTACCTGACCCAGTTCAAGGGTGTGGAGGCCCACGTGACCTCGCTGTCGGTGACCATTGCCAGCCTGGTGGCGATCGTGGCGGTGCCATGCTTCGGCTGGTTGTGCGACAAATGGAGCAGCAAGGCCGTGCTGATCATGGGCGGTCTGTTCTCGGTACTGTTCGCGTACCCGTTCATGGCCCTGCTCAACACCGCCGAGCCGCTGATGATCTACATCGCCATCGCCATTGGTACCGGCCTGCTGGCGCCGATGATGTTCGCCCCGCAGGGTTCGTTCCTCAGCCGCCAGTTCCCCACGGCCACGCGCTCATCGGGCTTTGGCACCGGGCGCGAGATCGGCACCGCGGTGGCCGGTGGCCTGGCGCCACTGGGCGGCCTGGCACTGGTGGCCAGCTCGCCGACCCATTCGACCGACGGCGTGGTGGCGATCCTGGCGATTGCCGCAGTGTTCGTGGTGGTGTTCGCCCTGTGTGACCAGGGGCGCAAGCACTCCAGCTTCAAGAACTGACTCGCCTGGCTAATCATCGCGGGTCAAGCCCGCTCCCACAAGAACAGCGCCGACCTTGTGGGAGCGGGCTTGACCCGCGATGGCGGCACCGATGATTTGTGA
>NZ_JASCPN010000108.1:0-7510 GCF_029960155.1 Pseudomonas sp. PS01300
TCTGTTGGGCATGACGGTCGATCAGCATGAACTGCTGGCCTACGAGCGCGATGACCTGCACCGCGAGGTTGTGCGGCATCAGGGCAACAGGTTGAGCCAGACTCAGGCGTGGGACCCGGCGGGGCGCCTGCAGGAATAGCTGCTGGGCAGCCAGGACGGCAAATCGACCCTGCTCAAGCGTGAGTATCAGTACGACGCGGTAGGCCAGCTGACCGACATCCACGACACCCGTCGTGGTCATCTGGCCTACCAGTACGACCCGATTGGCCGCCTGTTGCAGGCCACCAGCCGGCTGGGGGTGGAGACCTTCGCCTTCGACCCGGCCGGCAACCTGCTGGACGACAAGCACCACGAACTGACGCGGCCGCTGGAGCGCACGCCAAAGCGCAACCGTTTGATGGCCCCACCCGACAACTCGCAGATGACGCACACGCGGTGCTGGATCCTACAGCGCAAAGATTTAAGTCCACTGCTGTCGGGGTGATGCCTGACGGCAGTATGGGGATAGCGCCAAGTGATAAGAAAGTCCCAAGAGTTCAACGGGAATTTGCTGAGGAAAAAGGTTTGGCTGTTGTAAATGGAGTTGGACATGCTGAGGAAGCCCTTATCAATGCTGGTGCTACTCATGTGGATGCTAACAGGGGAGTATGCTTGGACTGTGAAACCATAATGCGAGATGGAAAAGTGACTACTGATACACCTTTTACTGGAAAGAAAAGTAAGCGGAGGCTGTAATGAAATTTAGCTATGATTTGTTGTTTGGGTTGCCAGATGAGAAAATTGCTTTGTTCTGTTTGTTAGGCGCTCAAAGGATGGAGGGTATATATGATAAGTTTTGCAAAAAATACTTGGGTGGTGTTAATGCTAATTCGGATGCGCTGAGGGAGTTATTTGAACTTCTTGAAGGTGGGGGGAAGAGTCGGTTGGAGTTAATTTACAATAGGGTGTATTCCGCTATCCCGGATACAGAAGATTATGATGATGAACTGGCCGATCAAGCCCAGTGTGCAATAATCAGTACGTCCTACTGTATTTCATACTTAGTGGAAAAAAATAGAGAGATGGCACGCTTTGCGGTTGAAAAAATTTTTGACGCAATTGATGTGTTGGGAGAAGATGTTGGTATGTTTATTGCGGCTGAAGTAAGTTGGTGTGAAGAGTTGATAAATGATTTGAGTGCAGCAGATTTGAGTGATAATGCTTTCGTTGAGTGTTTGGTGGTGAGGAATTTGGGGCACTCGATTCCGGTAGTTTGAGTTTGAAGTCGAGGTATTTTTTAAAGGTATTAAGCTGCTCTTTCCGATGTTGATTAAAGAGAAGTAATTGGTACGTGAGTGGTGATGCAGGTGGCGGTTAAGTATCTGGCACTCTAAGCGAGCTAGTGGTCTTGGAGGATGTCAGATGCTACGGGGTATCGGGGATGTGTCGATTTATTGTCACTGTCGTGGGCATCTGGCGTTCAATCCTCAGAAGCTACTTGCTCATCTTGAAAAATTTTAGGCCGTTCTCGGCGCGTTATCAGTGGGGGGAAGTAGACCCACTGGGGGGCTTCTGGATGGTGGCTGAGTAGCTGCTAATAGGCCATCGGGCAACTGACCGACATCCCTGACACCCGGCGTGGTCATCTGGCCTACCAGTACGATCCGATTGGCCGCCTGTTGCAGGCCACCAGCCGCCTGGGGGTGGAGACCTTCGCCTTCGACCCGGCCGGCAACCTGCTGGATGACAAGCACCACGAACCGACGCGGCCGCTGGAGCGTGCGCCCAGGCGTAACCGGTTGATGGACAACCTGCTGCGCGAATATGCGGGCACGCATTACACCTATGACGAGCGGGGCAACCTGAGCCACCGGTTGCACAACGGTGTGCAGGTCCGAAAGCAGTTACTGGCATGTGAACGAAAATACAAGCGACCTCATGCGGCGTGATCGACCAGGCCATAGCGTGCCAAGGAGTTGGATCTCAAATTCTGTTACATGATGGAGCCGTTTCAGGGTGTTACCGATCTGGCATATTCGCAGGACAGCGCAGTGTCCTCAGACGTTTTGAAAACCTGCTTCAATCACTACTTGCTGCACGATGATCCTCTGGACGTGAGTCAGGGCCACCAATACAGTGCTCAACGCGGGATTCTTGTAGCCTCCAGTGATGGACATCGAAACCGAATGTCAAAAACGCGTGTCATCGGCACAACGCTTTCTGCAATCGCTTCTGCAGAGAAGGAACTGAACAGAACGTTCCCCACATCCTTTTCCCGCTGGCTGCTTGCCAACAATGGACGGTCACTGGGTGGCCTGGTGGTGTTCCCCGTGTTCGACAGCCGAGACCCGAGGAAGACCTGGGACTCGATCGTCCGAAATTACACGTCAGGGTGGCAGGCGTGGCTGGAAAATTTCTCGCAATCGCCTGAGCGTTTTGCACCGCTGTTGCCCTTCGCAGAGTTTGGAACAGGTGATTATTATTGCTTCGATTATGACGCGCGAGGCGCCTCAGGCGAACCTGCCGTGGTGTTGTGGGATCATGAAACGGGCAGTGCCCGCCGTGTTGCGGATGACTTTGAGCAGTGGCTGAGTAGCGTTGATCCTGCTCCTTAACGATCATCAGTAGCCCTGGATGGCTTGAATGTTTGACAGCGACTATGAGGATCTGGGCAGCCCAGCGTGATACCCGCTCGATGACGCCCGCCTTCCCACGACATGCAACGGCATGTTGATGTTCAGCCCTCTTCCAATCAGGCACCATCGGACGTGAGTGCAAAGGCCTGCACCTCCACACGTAATACATCCCATCACACAAGGACGGACCCACCTCATGAAAGACATTGTTCGCCTGGGCGATGCCACCACCCACGGTGGCGTGGTACTCGAAGCCTTTTCCAACACCAACCTCAATGGCAAGCCGATTGCCGGGGTAGGGCACAGCGTCAGTTGCCCCCTGTGCAAAGGGGTATTTCCCATTGCCGAGGGCAGCAGCACCTACAGCGTCGGCGGTACGCCCGTGGCGCTGGATGGCATGAAGACCGCCTGCGGCGCCGCGCTGATCGCCAGTGGCCCCAAGGGCGCAGTCATCAGCTAGGCATTGCCCGCAACGTGCACGTTCCCCCCGGCCGCACCGCCAGTCGCGACGATGGCCGGGGTACCCAATTGTGTCTACAATCAGCTCCTTTGATTGACCTACTTACTGGAGCTCACGTTTTGGCTCAATACGTCTACACCATGCATCGGCTGAGCAAAGTTGTGCCGCCGAAGCGGGAAATCCTCAAGAACATTTCGCTGTCCTTTTTCCCCGGCGCCAAGATCGGCGTGCTCGGCCTCAACGGTTCGGGTAAATCCACCCTGCTGAAAATCATGGCCGGCGTCGACACCGAGTTCGACGGCGAAGCGCGTCCGATGCCCGATCTGAATGTCGGCTACCTGCCGCAAGAGCCGCAACTGGACCCCACCAAGACCGTGCGTGAAGTGGTCGAAGAGGCCGTCAGCGTGATCAAGGACGCCCAGGCCCGCCTGGACGAGGTCTACGCCGCCTATGCCGACCCGGACGCCGACTTCGACAAGCTGGCCGCCGAACAGGCCAAGCTGGAAGCGATCCTGCAGGCCAGCGACGGTCACAACCTCGAGCGCCAGCTGGAAGTCGCCGCCGACGCGCTGCGCCTGCCGGCCTGGGATGCCAAGGTCGAACACCTGTCCGGTGGCGAGAAGCGCCGCGTGGCCCTGTGCCGCCTGCTGCTGTCGGCCCCCGACATGCTGCTGCTCGACGAACCGACCAACCACCTGGATGCCGACTCGGTCGCCTGGCTGGAGCACTTCCTGCACGACTTCCCGGGCACCGTGGTCGCTATTACCCACGACCGTTACTTCCTGGACAACGTCGCCGGCTGGATTCTGGAACTCGACCGCGGCGCCGGTATTCCTTACGAGGGCAACTATTCGGGTTGGCTGGAAGCCAAGTCGGACCGCCTGGCCCAGGAGTCCAAGCAGCAGTCGGCCCATGAAAAGGCCATGAAGGAAGAACTGGAATGGGTGCGCAAAGGTGCCAAGGCCCGCCAGTCCAAATCCAAGGCGCGTCTGCAACGCTTCGAAGAAATGCAGTCGCAGGAATTCCAGAAGCGCAGCGAAACCAACGAGATCTACATCCCGGCCGGCCCGCGCCTGGGTGACAAGGTCATCGAGTTCAAGAACGTCACCAAGGGCTACGGCGACCGCGTTCTGATCGACAACCTGTCGTTCAGCATGCCAAAAGGCGCCATCGTCGGTGTGATCGGCGGTAACGGCGCCGGTAAATCGACCCTGTTCCGCATGCTGATGGGCAAGGAGCAACCGGACTCGGGCAGCATCGAGATCGGTGAAACCGTGCAACTGGCCTGCGTCGACCAGAGCCGCGAAGACCTGGACGGCGGCAAGACCGTGTTCCAGCAGATCTCCGACGGTTCCGACCAGATCCGCATCGGCAACTACGAGATCCCGGCGCGTACCTACGTGGGGCGCTTCAACTTCAAGGGCGGCGACCAGCAGAAGTTCGTCAAGGACCTCTCCGGTGGTGAGCGTGGCCGCCTGCACCTGGCGTTGACGCTCAAAGAGGGCGGCAACGTGCTGCTGCTCGACGAACCGTCCAACGACCTCGACGTCGAAACCCTGCGTTCGCTGGAGGAAGCCCTGCTGGACTTCCCGGGCGCCGCTATCGTGATCTCTCACGATCGGTGGTTCCTTGACCGTGTGGCTACCCACATCCTGGCCTACGAAGACGATTCGCAGGCGGTGTTCTTCGAAGGCAACTACACCGAGTACGAAGCCGATCGCAAGAAGCGCCTGGGTGAAGCCGCTGCCCAGCCGCACCGGGTACGGCACAAGAAACTGGCATGACCTTCACGGTCTTGCACTGAAACGGGGCCTTCGGGCCCCGTTTTTTTTGCCTGGAATCCGGGTGAATCCTTCGCCGGCAAGGCCGGCTCCTACAGGGTTGTGCGGCCTGCTGTAGGAGCAGGCTTTGCTGGCGAAGGTGTATACATTTATAGAAATGCACCATTTATTTCCATAAAAACGACATTTTGCCCTGTTGCGGTGCGAGTGGTTCTTGGTAAAGTCCTGAAAAAACTAATAAGTCCAACTCTATCTGGTGAATGTCTAAATGATCGAATCCGTCGAAGACTTCCTCGCACGCCTGCAAAAACGCGACCCTGCCCAGCCCGAGTTCCATCAGGCCGTGGAAGAGGTACTGCGCAGCCTGTGGCCCTTCCTCGAAGCCAACCCGCACTACCTGCAGGCCGGTATTCTCGAACGCATGGTCGAGCCGGAGCGGGCCATTCTGTTCCGTGTGTCGTGGGTCGACGACAAGGGCAGGGTGCGTGTCAACCGCGGCTACCGCATCCAGATGAGCAGCGCCATCGGCCCATACAAGGGCGGCCTGCGTTTCCACCCTTCGGTGAACCTCGGCGTGCTGAAGTTCCTGGCCTTCGAACAGGTACTCAAGAATTCCCTCACCTCGCTGCCCATGGGCGGCGGCAAGGGCGGCTCGGACTTCGACCCCAAGGGCAAGAGCGACGCCGAAGTCATGCGCTTCTGCCAGGCATTCATGAGCGAGCTGTACCGCCACATCGGCGCCGACCTCGACGTGCCGGCCGGTGACATCGGCGTAGGTGGTCGCGAAATCGGCTTCCTGTTCGGCCAGTACAAGCGCCTGGCCAACCAGTTCACCTCGGTGCTGACCGGCAAGGGCATGAACTACGGCGGCAGCCTGATTCGCCCCGAAGCCACCGGCTACGGCTGCGTGTACTTCGCCGAAGAAATGCTCAAGCGCGACGGCCTGCGCATCGACGGTCGCCGTGTGGCCATCTCCGGCTCCGGCAACGTGGCGCAATATGCCGCGCGCAAGGTCATGGACCTGGGCGGCAAGGTCATCTCGCTGTCCGACTCCGAAGGCACCCTGTACTGCGAAGCCGGCCTGAACGATGCGCAGTGGGATGCGCTGATGGAGCTCAAGAACGTCAAGCGCGGCCGCCTGAGCGAGCTGGGCGGCGAGTTCGGCCTGGAGTTCCGCGCCGGCCAGCGCCCTTGGAGCCTGGCCTGCGACATCGCCCTGCCGTGCGCCACCCAGAACGAGCTGGACGCCGAAGACGCACGCACCCTGCTGCGCAACGGCTGCATCTGCGTGGCCGAAGGCGCCAACATGCCGACCACCCTGGACGCCGTGGACCTCTTCATCGAGGCCGGTATCCTGTTCGCCCCGGGCAAGGCCTCCAACGCCGGCGGCGTGGCCGTCAGCGGCCTGGAGATGTCGCAGAACGCCATGCGCCTGCTGTGGACGGCCGGCGAGGTGGACAGCAAGCTGCACAACATCATGCAGTCGATCCACCATGCCTGTGTGTACTACGGCGAAGAGAACGGCCGCATCAACTACGTCAAGGGCGCCAACATCGCCGGCTTCGTCAAGGTTGCCGACGCCATGCTGGCCCAGGGCGTGGTCTAGGCCTGCGGCTCGATGGCGACGACCTCGATCAGTTGATCACCCGCCGGTCGTCGCCACAGCACCTCGTCACCGGGCGCTGCCCCCAGCAGTGCCCGGCCCAGGGGTGACCCCCAGTTGATCAGGCCACTGGCGGCATAGGCCTGGTCTTCGCCGACCAGTTGCACTTCATGCTGGCGGCCTTCTTCATCGACAAACACCACCCGGCTACCGATCTGCACCTTGCTCTGCGAGGTGGCGGGTGCGGCCACCTGGGCGCTCTGCACGCGGGCGCTGAAGTAGCGCAGGTCGCGCTCGACCTCGGCCAGGCGTTGTTTGTCGGGGTCGCCCAGCAGCGTGCTGCGCAGGGTCTCCAGTTCGCTGACCCGCTGCTTGAGCAGGGTCAGGCCCTGGGCGGTGACGTGGTTGGGTTGTTCGCTGATGCGCCGCTCTACCGGTTGATTGGCCTGATCGGCGGCCTGGTCTTCGTTGACGAATGCTCGGCTCATGGTTGGCCTCCTTTGTAGGAAGACCATGATGCGCGGTCACCGGTTGCATAGAATGTTCGAGGGCGACCTATTGGCGTCGATAGGCGCGGGCGGCGTCGCGGTCCTTTTCCTGCTGCCACTGCTGATCGCGCTCGTCCCAGTGGCGGCTGCGGTAGGTGTCCTGGTCCTGGCTCTGCTGCATGGCCTGGCACTGGCGAAAACCGTCGTCCCAGCCGGTCTCGTACTGGCGGTCGTGCAGATAGCGCGGCACGTCCTTGCGAAACTCGCCCATCATCACGCCTGCGGCCTGGTGGCCGCTGCTGCAGCCGGCCTGGAAGCCGTCGGCGTAGGGGGCAGGGTAGCCTTGCTCGATCAGTTGATCGTGGGTGCTGGCGCAACCGCCCAGCATCATTGCCACCAGTACCCAGTGCCCGCGCATGTTCGAACTCTCCACCTGTTGGGGGGAAGTCTAGGTGCTGGTGTGTGCAAGAGAGGTCAAAAAGATGTCAAACAATTGGATCGCATCGCGGGTCAAGCCCGCTCCCACAAGGTTTCTCACTGCCCTTGTGGGAGCGGGCTTGACC
>NZ_JASCPN010000109.1:0-7443 GCF_029960155.1 Pseudomonas sp. PS01300
GGTCAAGCCCGCTCCCACAAGGTTTTGAGGCGTTCGCAAACCCTGTGGGAGCGGGCTTGACCCGCGATGACGTCGGTACCTACGCCACATCCACCAGCACAATCTCGCTGTCTTGCAGCGCCACCACCCTGAGCACCTGCTCATCCTCCACCGCCACCCCGTCGCGGGCCTCGGCGCGCAGGCCGTTGACCTCGATCACGCCCTTGGCCGGCACCAGGTAGGCCCGGCGACCCGCATCGATGCGGTACTCGGCGCTTTCCCCGGCCTTCAGCGTCGCCGCCACCAGCCGCGCATCGGCGCGGATCCCCAGGCTGCCTTCATCCCCCTCGCGCCCGCTGGCCAGGGTCACGAACCCTTCGCCGCGCTCGCCCTTGGGAAACGGCCGCACGCCCCACGACGGTGCCTGGCCCACACGCTGGGGCACAATCCAGATCTGGAAGATCCGCGTGTCCACGGCCTCCACGTTGTACTCGCTGTGAGTGATGCCGGTACCGGCGCTCATCACCTGCACGTCACCGGCTTCGGTACGGCCCTTGTTGCCCAGGCTGTCCTGGTGGGTGATCGCGCCTTCACGCACATAGGTGATGATCTCCATGTCGCGGTGCGGGTGCGGCGGGAACCCGCTGCCGGCGGCGATCAGGTCGTCGTTCCATACCCGCAGCGTGCCCCAGTTCATGCGGCGCGGATCGTGGTATTCGGCAAAGGAGAAGTGATGGTGGGCATCCAGCCAGCCATGGTTGGCGTGGCCAAGGGTGTCGAAGGGGCGCAGTTGCAGCATGCTCGTGTCCTCGGTAATCAGGTGGATGGCGCTGATGATCCTCTCGATAAACATCGAAAAAAAGCGTAAATATCGGCTGAATATGATCGTTATATTCGATATATAACCTGCGGTAGTTTCGCCGCTTCGTCGCCTAATCCACTGATCTGAAAGCATTCGGCTGGTGATTTGGTCGTGATAAGGCGAACATGGCCGCTGATTGAATTGATTGCCGGAGTCGGTGTGTCACACGAGCGTCCCAAGCTACCCACGGATCTAACCCCACCCGCGCAACTGCCCTGGGTCAGACGTCTGGCCGCACGCCTGCTGGGCCGTGGCCTGAGCCGGTTGCAGGCACAGCACCGCGATTCGTGGTTCCAGGGCCATGCCAACGGCCAGCGCACCGGGCATGCCGACGGGCTGCGTGAAGGCTATGAAGAAGGGCGCGTGGACGGCTTCGAGGCCGGGCGCCAGGTGCTGGTGATCCGCGATACGCGCCCGGACGCCCACGGCGTGCCGGGGCTGGACGATGCCCTGTTCGACGACTGGCGCCTGCCGCTGACCCCCGAGCTGAAGAAGCGCTTCAAGGCCGATGTCGCTGCGCGCCTGCCGGCCCACGCCCAACCCAGCGCAGCGCAGTGGAAGATGATCTTCAGCGACACGCCGTCCACCTGCGTGATCGCCGGCGCCGGCGCTGGCAAGTCCACCTCGCTGGTGCTGCGTATCCTGTTGCTGCGCCATTACCTGGGCTTCGAGCTGGAGGCCATGACCGTGGTCACCTTCACCCGCGAGTCGCGCAAGGACTTCATTGCCCGCCTGGTGCAGGTGTTCGGCCTGTGGCAACTGGCCCTGAGCCCGGTGCAGGCGCGTGAGCTGGTGCGCACCTTCCATTCGCGCATCTTGCCGCTGGTGCGCAGCCTGCCGGGCTTCAGCCAGGTGCGGGCGTTCGAGACCCTGGGCAGCGAGCAGCCCGGGGGCAGCGAGGCGGGCGTGGACAGCAACCCGTTCGACCTGCGCATCAACGATGCCCAGCGCCAGCAACTCAACCTGTGCTACCGCGACCTGCTGCACACCAGCCCGCGGTTCGCCGAGCTGATTGCCGGGCTGCGCCGCGAAGCGTTGCAGCTCAAGGCCCTGGACCGCGACCACCCCGACGTGCAGAAGCGCGTGGCGGTGACCCAGCTGTCGTCCGGGCGCGACGAAGAGCTGTGCGACGTGATCGAAGACCTGTGGTTCCAGGCGGGTGCCTGGCCGATCAAGGGCATCGAGCCCAGCCGCGAAACCGTCGAAATCAACGGCAGCCGCTTTCATTTCCACGGCCATATCGCCGAGCTGGACGCCTGGGTGGTGCTGGGTTTCGACCCCAAGGAGAATCAGCAGTACAAGCGCCCCGGCGCCAAGCTGCCGGTGTGGGCCGAATGGGTGATCAAGCGCACGCTGTTCCAGGCGTTCTGCGACAAGCCGGTGATCTGGCTGGAAAACTACGCGGCGGCCAAACGCCTCACCGCCTCGCTGGCCGGCGATGCGGTGGCCGGGCCGGGCTTTGACTACAAGGTAAAGGGCGAGCTGGGCGCGGCGCCCTTGCTGGATGCGTTCGTCGGCGCTGCCGGGTTCATCGAGAACCTGGGGCTGGATGTGAGCGTGGCGGTGGGCGGCATGAGCTTCCCGCAGGGCGACACCGACGCGCTGTTCTTCGAGGCCCTGAGCCTGTACTGGAAGGCGCTGGAGGCGCACCTGCTGGCACAGTCGCCGCCGATCATGAGCTACAACCGCATGTTCGCCCTGTTCGGCGAGAACAACCCGGAAAACCTGCGCCTGCTACCCGACCCGATGCTGCGCCCGTTGTCGCACCTGATGATCGACGAGTTCCAGGACGTGTCGCCGCAGATCGTCTCGTGGCTTCGCGCCTGCCTGCGCGAGATCCGTCGTCGCGGCCCGGCCATGCACGTGGGGCAGGTGGCGCAGCACTCCTCGCTGCTGTGCGTGGGGGACGACTGGCAGTCGATCTATGGCTGGCGCGGCAGCTCGCCCAAGTACTTCATGGAGTTCGCCAAGCAGTTCGTCGCCCCCAGCAGCACCCGCGTGATGCTGGCCGACAACTACCGCAGCCACCAGCACATCATCGATGCAGCCGAGCATATCGTTAAGTCGGCCCCGGCAATTGCCGGCAAGAAGGCCCGTGCCTGCGGCCCGGCGGCCGAGCAGCCGGTGCCGGTGATGGTGATGGAGCGCGACGAAGCCACACTGGCCCGGCAGTTGATGGACCACTACCGCGATGGCGAGTCGGTGATGCTGCTGTACCGCAAAAGCGTCGACAAGTCGGTGATTGCCGAGCACCTGCAGCCCTTGCTCAACCACGAGGCCGGCTTGCCGGCGGCGCAGCGGCGGTTCCGCCAGCTCACCTACCACAGCGCCAAGGGCCTGCAGGCCGATGCGGTGTTCATGCTCGGTGACTGCCAGCACCTGACGCGCTCGCCGTACAAGAACCAGGTGTACCGCCAGGCCGGGCTGGGCCGCGCGGGCGACCCCGAAGGCTACGACAACGCCCAGAAGGACGAGATCCTGCGCCTGGCCTACGTGGCCATCACCCGCGCGATCAAGCACTGCTACTGGCATGTGGAGACGCCGACCGGGGAGGCGGCGAACCTGCTCCGGGCGTCTGTTCAGGTGGACGGGAACAAGGCCTGCTTCGAAGACCTGCGCGGGGCGCAGCCTCAGGACGCCTCGCGGTAGGGGTTGCGTGGGTCGTGCAGCCAGTCCAGGAACGGCTTGCCGGTGTCCTGGGGCACCATCTCGATGCAGCCCTCCACCGGGCAGGTGATCTGGCACAGGTTGCACCCCACGCACTCGGCGTCGATCACCTCGTAGCGGTGCCCTCCCTCGGCCTTGACCAGGCTGGCGATGGCCTGGTGCGAGGTGTCTTCGCAGGCAATGTGGCAGCGCCCGCAGCCGATGCAGGCCTGCTGGTCGATCCTGGCGATCACCTGGTAGTTGATGTCCAGGTATTTCCAGTCGGTGGTGTGGCCCACCGCGCGCCCGCGAAAGTCCTGCAGGCTGTGGTAGCCCTGACTGTCCATCCAGCGCGAGAGGCCGTCCTTCATTTCATCGACGATGCGAAAGCCATGCAGCATCGCCGCGGTGCACACCTGCACCGAGCCGCAACCCAATGCAATGAACTCGGCGGCATCCCGCCAGCTGCCGATGCCGCCGATGCCACTGATGGGCAGCCCGTGGGTGGCCGGGTCGCGGGCGATCTCGGCCACCATGTTCAGCGCGATCGGCTTCACTGCCGAACCGCAGTAGCCACCGTGGGTACTGGCCTCGCCGACGATCGGCAGGGCGATCATGCGCTCAAGGTCGACGCTGGTGATCGAGTTGATGGTGTTGATCAGCGACACCGCGTCGGCGCCGCCCCGGTGCGCGGCGCGGGCCGACTGGCGGATGTCGGTGATGTTGGGGGTGAGCTTGACGATCACCGGCAGCGAGCAGTAGGTCTTGCACCAGCGTGTCACCTGCTCGACGTACTCCGGCACCTGGCCCACCGCCGCGCCCATGCCGCGCTCGGGCATGCCGTGGGGGCAGCCGAAGTTCAGCTCGATGCCGTCCGCCCCGGTGGCCTCCACCAGCGGCAGGATGGTTTTCCACGCGTCCTCCACGCACGGCACCATCAGCGATACGATCAGCGCGCGGTCGGGCCAGGCCTTTTTCACCTGGGTGATCTCGCGCAGGTTGATCTCCAGCGAGCGGTCGGTAATCAGCTCGATGTTGTTGATGCCCAGCACCTCGCGGTTGGGCCCGAAGTGCGCCGAGTAGCGTGACGACACGTTGACGGCGGCGGGGTCTTCGCCCAGGGTTTTCCAGACCACGCCACCCCAGCCGGCCTCGAACGCACGTATCACGTTGTAGGCCTTGTCGGTGGGCGGTGCGGAGGCCAGCCAGAACGGGTTGGGCGCCTTGATGCCAGCGAATTCGATCGACAGGTCTGCCATTTATGCGGCCTCCACGTTGAGGGTCAGTTGGGCATGGATGGCCTCGGCGGCCCGCTTGCCGTGCTGCACGGCCTGTACGGTGAGGTCCTGGCCCAGGTGCGTGCAGTCGCCGCCGGCGTACACGCCCGGCAGGCTGGTGCGCAGGTTGTCGTCCACGCGGATACGCTCGCCATCACGCTCCAGTTGCAGGGCCTGCGGGTCGCTCAGGGCCTGGCCGTCGAAGGCCTGGCCGATGGCCTTGAAGATCGCATCCGCCGCCAGTTCGAAGGTTTGCCCAGTGGTTTGCAGACGCCCGTCCACCAGGTGCGTGCGGGCAAAGCGCATGCCGCGCACCCGGCCCTGGTCGTCGAGCAGCACCTGCTCGGGCTGGGCCCAGGTCAGCAGCCGCACCTGGTTGGCCTTGGCGATGTCCTGTTCATGCTGGGTGGCGCCCATGTCCTGCAGGCCACGGCGGTACACCAGGTTGACGTCATGGGCGCCCAGGCGGGCCATCTGTACCGCCATGTCGATGGCGGTGTTGCCGGCGCCGAGCACGATGCAGCGTTCGGCCAGGGGCAGGGTGCTCAGGTCGTCGGCCTGGCGCAGCTCGCGGATGTACTCGGTGGCGCTGAGCAGGCCCGGGGCGCCTTCGTCGGGCAGGCCCAACTGGCGGCTGGCGGCCAGGCCCAGGCCGAGGAACACCGCGTCGAACTGCTGTTGCAGCTCGCCCAGGCTGAGGTTGTCGCCCAGCACCTGGCCGTGGCGGATCTCGATACCGCCCACCTGCAGCACGAAGTCCAGCTCGCGCTGGGCGAAGTCGTCCACCAGCTTGTACTTGGCGATGCCGTATTCGTTGAGGCCGCCGGCCTTTTCCCGTGCTTCGAAAATCACCACCTCATGCCCGTGCCAGGCCAGCCGGTGGGCGCAGGCCAGGCCTGCGGGGCCGGCGCCGACCACGGCGATGCGCTTGCCGGTGCTGGGCGCACGCTGGAACGGGTGCTCGGCGAACTCGGCATGATCGACCGCGTAGCGTTGCAGCAGGCCGATCAGCACCGGGGCGCATTCCTGGGCGTTGTTGCGCACGCAGGCCTGCTGGCAGAGGATCTCGGTGGGGCACACCCGGGCGCAGCTGCCACCGAGGATGTTGGCCGAGAGAATCTTGATGGCCGCGCCCTGCACGTTGTCCTGCTGGATGTTGCGGATGAAGGAGGGGATGTCGATGTCGCTGGGGCAGGCGTCGACGCAGGGGGCGTCGTAGCAGTACAGGCAGCGCGCGCTTTCCACGGCGGCCTGGCGCGGGGTGAGGGGCGGAGCCAGGTCGCTGAAATGCGTGGCGAGGGTGGCGTTGTCGTCTTGCGGGTGCGGAAGATGGTTCAAGGCGTTGATCACGGTAGTGGCCTCTTTGTTTTTTTATAGAAACCGGGGCGCTGGCGCGCCCATCGCGGGTCAAGCCCGCTCCCACCGGGATCGCACGATACCTGTGGGAGCGGGCTTGACCCGCGATGCTTTAAAGGCTCAGCGCTTGACCGCGCCGGGCCTGCACTGCTGCGCACGCTTGCTCAGCAGGTCGAACACCGCCGGGTATGCCGGCCGTTCGACATAGCGCCCGGCGCCGCGCTCGGCGCGCAGGTCGCCGTCGGCCCACACCAGCTTGCCCTGGCTGATGGTATGGCTGGGCACCCCGCGCACCGTCTTGCCTTCGAAGATGTTGAAGTCGACATTCTGGTGGTGGGTCTTGGCCGAGATGGTGCGCGTGCCGTGCGGGTCCCACAGCACCAGGTCGGCATCGGCGCCGACCCGCAGCGCACCCTTGCGTGGGTACAGGTTGAAGATCTTGGCGGTGTTGGTGGAGGTGAGGGCGACGAAGTCCTGCATCGACAGCCGGCCGGTGTTCACGCCTTCGTCCCACAGCACCGCCATGCGATCCTCGATGCCCGCCGTGCCGTTGGGGATACGGCTGAAATCGTCACGCCCCGCGGCCTTCTGCTCGGCGCAGAAGCAGCAATGGTCGGTGGCGGTGGTATGCAGGTTGCCCGATTGCAGCCCGTGCCACAGGGCCTCCTGGTGCCCGCGCGGGCGAAACGGCGGGCTCATCACATAGCCGGCCGCCGTCTGCCAGTCGGGGTGCTGGTACACGCTGTCGTCCAGCAACAGGTGCCCGGCCAGCACTTCGCCGTACACCGGCTGGCCCTTGGCGCGGGCATAGGTGATCTCGTCCAGCGCCTCGCGGGTGGACACGTGCACCAGGTACAGCGGGGTGCCGAGGGTTTCGGCAATGCGGATGGCACGGCTGGCCGCTTCGCCTTCCACCTGCGAAGGGCGCGACAGCGGGTGCGCTTCGGGGCCGGTGATGCCCTGGGCCAGCAGCTTGCGCTGCAGGTGGTACACCAGCTCGCCGTTCTCGGCATGCACCGTGGGCACCGCGCCCAGCTCCAGGCAGCGCTCGAAGCTGCCGACCAGGGTGTCGTCGGCGGCCATGATCGCGTTCTTGTAGGCCATGAAGTGCTTGAAGCTGTTCACCCCATGGTGGTTGACCAGCTCGGCCATTTCCTCGCGCACCTGCTCGCTCCACCAGGTGATGGCCACGTGAAAGCCGTAGTCGGCCGCCGATTTCTCGGCCCAGCCGCGCCACTGGTGAAAGGCTTCGAGCAGCGATTGCTGCGGGTTGGGGATCACGAAGTCGATGATCGAGGTGGTGCCGCCGGCCAGGCCGGCGGC
>NZ_JASCPN010000010.1:0-110976 GCF_029960155.1 Pseudomonas sp. PS01300
CCCACAAGGACAGCTCAGCCCCTTGTGGGAGCGGGCTCGACCCGCGATGAGGCCGCTGGCTACAACCCGCCGGTAGCCTGAAACCCCACCCCCAGCACCGTCAGCACCGACAACGGCAGCAACACCGTATCGAGCAGTGCACTGCCCGGCAGGTCCAGCCCCGGGTACGCCGGTGCCGGCGCGCCAAAACGGTCTTCAGGGCAGCAACCGCCCTGCAGCGCATACAGATCCAGCCGCGTACCCGAATACACCACCGGTGCCCCCGGCTTGGCCGCATCCAGCGTGCGCACCGTGGCGCAGCCGCTGCTCAGTGCCAGCACCGCCAGGCCTGCCACCAGCAGCGCCTTCACTCCTCGCCGCCAACATGGTGCTCGCCCCAGCGCGGCAGCATGTCCTGCGGAACATCCAGCAGGTTGAGAATCCGCGCCACCACAAAGTCCACCAGGTCGTCGATGGTCTGCGGTTGGTGATAGAAGCCCGGCGAGGCCGGCAATATCACCGCGCCCATCTGCGACAGCTTGAGCATGTTCTCCAGGTGGATGGTCGAGAAAGGCGCCTCGCGCGGCACCAGAATCAACTGCCGACGCTCCTTCAGGGTCACGTCCGCGGCCCGCTCGATCAGGTTGTTGCAGGCCCCGGTGGCGATTGCCGACAGCGTGCCGGTGGAACAGGGCACCACCACCATCGCTGCCGGCGCCCCGGAGCCCGAGGCCACCGGCGACATCCAGTCCTCGCGCCCGTATACCCGGATCTGCCCGGCCGCAGCGCCGGTGTACTCGGTCAGAAACGCCTGGATCGACTGCGGCTTGGCCGGCAACACCACGTCGGTCTCGGTCGACATCACCAGTTGCGCAGCCTTGGAGATCAGAAAATGCACCTCGCGGTCTTCACGCACCAGGCAATCGAGCAGGCGCAACCCGTACTGCGCCCCGGAGGCACCGGTCATGGCCAGCGTGATGCGCTCCGGGCCGCTCATCGCAGTGCCTCGGCCAGCTTGCCGTGCAGCCCGCCAAAGCCGCCGTTGCTCATGATCACCACCTGGGTGCCCGGCGCGGCCTGGCTTTTGACCCGCTCGATGATCGCCTCGAGACTGTCGGCGACAATCGACGGCACCGTGCACTCGGCGGCGGTGGCGGCCAGGTCCCAGCCCAGATTGGGCGGTGCATACCAGATCACCTGGTCGGCATCGCACACGCTCTGGGGCAGGCCATCACGGTGGGCGCCCAGCTTCATGGAGTTGGAGCGCGGCTCGATCACCGCGATCAACGGGGCGTCGCCGATGCGCTTGCGCAGCCCGTCGAGGGTGGTGGCAATGGCGGTCGGATGGTGGGCAAAGTCATCATAGATGGTCACACCCTGGACTTCAGCGACCTTTTCCATGCGCCGCTTGACGCTCTTGAACGCGCTCAAGGCGGCAATCCCGATGGCCGGCACCACGCCCACATGGCGGGCAGCGGCCAGGGTGGCCAGGGCGTTGGCCACGTTGTGCTGGCCGGTCAGCTCCCACTCCACCACGCCCTGGGCTTGGCCTTCGAAACTGACTTCGAAGCGCGAACCGTCGGCGCTGAGCAGTTTCACCTGCCACTGGCCACCGGCGCCGGTGGTCTGCACCGGGGTCCAGCAGCCCATCTCGATCACCTTCTGCAGTGCCGGCTCGGTGGTGGGGTGAATGACCAGGCCTTCGCTCGGAATGGTGCGCACCAGATGGTGGAACTGGCGCTCGATGGCAGCCAGATCAGGGAAGATGTCTGCGTGATCGAACTCGAGGTTGTTCAAAATGGCGGTGCGCGGACGGTAGTGCACGAACTTGGAACGCTTGTCGAAGAACGCGCTGTCGTACTCGTCGGCCTCGACCACGAAGAACGGCGTGGCGCCCAGGCGCGCCGACACCGAGAAGTTCTGCGGCACACCGCCGATCAGAAAGCCCGGGCTCATCCCGGCATGCTCCAGCACCCAGGCCAGCATGCTGCTGGTGGTGGTCTTGCCGTGGGTGCCGGCCACGGCCAATACCCAGCGGCCCTGCAGCACGTGGTCAGCCAGCCACTGCGGGCCCGACACGTAGGGCAGGCCCTTGTTCAGCACGTACTCCACCGCCGGGTTGCCCCGCGACAGTGCGTTGCCGATCACCACCAGATCGGGGGCCGGCTCCAGCTGGGCGGCGTCATAGCCTTGATGCAGCTCGATGCCCTGGGCCTGGAGCTGGGTGCTCATGGGGGGATAGACGTTGGCGTCGGAGCCGGTGACGCGGTGGCCAAGCTCCTTGGCCAGCACCGCCAGCGAGCCCATGAAAGTACCGCAGATACCGAGAATATGAATGTGCATGGTCGACCTCACGAAACGTGGAGGCAGGGTAGCTTAGGGTGGGAAAAATCGCATCCTGAGTTTGCCTAGGCGCCCCGTGCAATCCCGTGCTTGCGCAGCTTGCGGTACAGCGTATTGCGGCTGACCCCCAGTTGCGCCGCCACCTGGGTCATGTGCCAGCGCTTGTGCTCCAGCGCCTGCAGCAGCGCGGCCCGCTCGGCGTCGTCCAGCGGGTGTTCGGCCTGCGGCCTGGCAACCCTGGGCTCGAGCGCTGCCGGGGGCTGGCGCACTACCGGCGGCAGGTCGTCGAATGCGATGCGGCCATCCTCGCACAGGGCCACCAGGGTACGCAGCACATTGCGCAACTGGCGCACGTTGCCGGGCCAGGCAAACTCCAGCAGCGCCCGGCGTGCCGACGGCTCGAGCCGCACAGGTTGACCCGCGGCCTCCTCGGCCAGGACAAAGTCGAGCAACTGCGCCTTGTCGCTGCGCTCACGCAATGCCGGCAGGGCGACCTCCAGGCCATTGAGGCGGTAATACAGGTCTTCGCGAAAGCTGCCGGCCTCGACCCGGCCCAGCAGGTCACGGTGGGTGGCACTGATGATGCGCACATCCACCGCCTGCGGCTCGCCGCCGATCGGTACCACCTGGCGCTCCTCGAGCACCCGCAGCAGGCGCGTCTGCAGGGCCAGCGGCATGTCGCCGATCTCGTCCAGCAGCAAGGTGCCGCCGTCGGCCTGTTGCAGCTTGCCGCGCATGCCCTCCTTGCGCGCCCCGGTAAAGCTGCCGCCGCGATAGCCGAACAGCTCGCTCTCGATCAGGCTCTCCGGGATCGACGCACAGTTGAGCGCGACGAACGGTTTGCCCGCGCGCTGGCTGGCCTGGTGCACGGCCTTGGCGAAGGCCTCCTTGCCGCACCCGGTTTCGCCGTTGAGCAGCAGCGGCACGTCGCGCTCGAACACCCGTAGCGCACGCCGAAAATCCTGTTGCAGTGCCGGGTCGACCAGGCAGATGCGTTGTGCCGGCATTGGCGTGCTGGTGGCCGACGGTGCAAGCGGTGGCGCCACCGCACGGGCCTGGCCGCGCAGGCTGGCGAACAGCACACGGCCATCGCGGGTACGCAGCGGCCAGCTGGTGCTGGCGGCCGCCGTGGCACGCCCGAGCAGTTCATCCAGCGCGCAGTCGAAAAACGCCTCCACTGGCTGGCCGAGCAGCCCACCGCGTGCCGTTGCCAGCAGGTTCAGCGCACTCTGGTTGACCGCACAGATACGCCCCTCGCCATCGAACGCCAGCAGCCCCTCGCTGAACAGCCCGACCGATTCGGCCTGCAGGTGAAAGCGCAACAGCCAGTGGTTTTCGAAATGGCGCAGGAAGTAGCAGCTCTCGATCATCTTGGCCGAGAGGTTGACCAGCGCCATGGTGTGGAACTGGCTCTGGCGCGACATGTCGGGGCGCGCCGACGACACGTCGAGCACTGCCAGCAGCTCGCCCTGCGGATCGAACACCGGGCTGGCCGAGCACGTCAGCCCGGTATGGCGCCCGCGAAAGTGTTCATCCTGGTGAATGGTCAGGGCCTGGCGCTCGACCAGGCAGGTGCCGATACCGTTGGTGCCTTCGCAGGCCTCGCTCCAGTCGGCGCCCAGCCAGAGCCCGGCGCGCTCGAAGATGCGCCGCTCGGTGGGTGCGGTGACGCAGTTGAGGATCACCCCGCGCGCATCGGTCAGCAGAACCGCGTGCCCGGCGCCGCAGAGTTGCTGGTGCAGGCTGTTCATCTCGTTGCCGGCGATCTGCAGCACCTGCTGCAGGCGCTCACGGCTCTCCAGCAGCCGCCCGTGCTCGAGCACGGTGGGCGCAACGCTCTGGGCCGGGTCGAGGTGGTAGTCCTCCAGGCAGCGCAGCCAGGAACGGGCGATCGACGGGTCGCTGCCCGGCCCCTGCAACAACGCCTTGCCCTGGGTGACGGTGAGCACTTGCCGGGCGTGCCGGCTCAGGTGATTGCTCTGCACTTTTTATTGTTCTCCGCACACGAGATGAACCCAGCATCCTCCTGCCGCCAGTGCATTGCAATGGTGGCGGGACCGTCGGGTCACGTTGTGTGCCACAACGGGTACAGAGTGTCACCCAGGCTGTGCCGGGGCTGGCACACAGCGCCTGCGGGGCGCCCTCCGCGCCGCGCCAAGCCCTTGATTTCACTAGGCCACCGGGCAGTGGCCCGTGCCTTGCACTACGCTTTACATCCTCCCTACAAGCACAATAGCCAGGAGACACACCATGCGTTACGCACATCCCGGTACCGACGGCGCGATCGTTTCCTTCAAGAGCCGCTACGGCAACTACATCAACGGCGAGTTCGTGCCACCGGTCAAAGGCGAGTACTTCACCAACACCTCGCCGGTCAACGGCCAGCCGATTGCCGAGTTCCCACGCTCCAGTGCCGAAGACATCGACAAGGCGCTGGACGCCGCCCATGCGGCCGCCGATGCCTGGGGCACCACCTCGGTGCAGGCGCGCTCGCTGATCCTGCTGAAAATCGCCGACCGCATCGAGCAGAACCTCGAACTGCTGGCCATCACCGAAACCTGGGACAACGGCAAGGCGGTACGCGAAACCCTCAACGCCGATATCCCGCTGGCCGCCGATCACTTTCGCTACTTCGCCGGCTGCCTGCGCGCCCAGGAAGGCAGCGCCGCTGAAATCGACGGCAACACCGTGGCCTATCACATCCACGAACCGCTGGGCGTGGTCGGGCAGATCATCCCGTGGAACTTCCCGATCCTGATGGCCGCCTGGAAGCTCGCCCCGGCCCTGGCCGCCGGCAACTGCGTGGTGCTCAAGCCGGCCGAACAGACCCCGCTGGGCATCAGCGTGCTGCTCGAAGTGATCGGCGACCTGCTACCACCGGGCGTGCTCAACGTGGTGCAGGGCTATGGCCGTGAAGCCGGCGAAGCGCTGGCCACCAGCAAGCGCATCGCCAAGATCGCCTTCACCGGCTCCACCCCGGTGGGTTCGCACATCATGAAATGCGCCGCCGAGAACATCATCCCCAGCACCGTGGAGCTGGGCGGCAAGTCGCCGAACATCTTCTTCGAAGACATCATGCAGGCCGAGCAGAGCTTCATCGAGAAGGCCGCCGAAGGCCTGGTGCTGGCGTTCTTCAACCAGGGCGAGGTGTGCACCTGCCCGTCGCGCGCACTGGTGCAGGAATCGATCTACCCGGCGTTCATGCAGGAGGTGATGAAGAAGATCAAGCAGATCAAGCGTGGCGACCCGCTGGACACCGACACCATGGTCGGCGCCCAGGCCTCCGAGCAGCAGTTCGACAAGATTCTCTCGTACCTGGAAATCGCCGAGAAGGAAGGCGCCGAACTGCTCACGGGCGGCAAGGTGGAAAAACTCGAGGGCAACCTGTCGACCGGTTACTACATCCAGCCGACCCTGCTCAAGGGCACCAACAAGATGCGCGTGTTCCAGGAAGAGATCTTCGGCCCGGTGGTCAGCATCACCACCTTCAAGGACGAAGCCGAGGCCCTGGCCATCGCCAACGACACCGAATTCGGCCTGGGCGCCGGTGTATGGACCCGCGACATCAACCGCGCCTATCGCATGGGCCGCGGCATCAAGGCTGGCCGCGTATGGACCAACTGCTACCACCTGTACCCGGCGCACGCCGCGTTCGGCGGGTACAAGAAGTCCGGCGTGGGTCGTGAAACCCACAAGATGATGCTCGACCACTACCAGCAGACCAAGAACCTGCTGGTGAGCTACGACATCAATCCACTGGGCTTCTTCTAGGAAGCCCGGCTGCAAGCGGCAAGCTTCAAACAGCAAGAAAAAGCAGACCCCATGCGATTTGCCTTCTCTTGCGGTTTGCAGCTTGAAGCTTGCAGCTGTTCTGGCCCCTTTCGTGCAAGACCATCACCACAGGCCGGCACCCGCCGGTGACTAAAAAAAGAACAGGTGAATCCCCATGCCAAGCGATCATTCCGGCAACGCGCCGGCTTCCGTCGATTTCGAAAAGGTCGGTTCCGAGTATTTCCAGCAACGTGAACTGAAAAAAGGTGCCGCAGGCTGGGTCCTGCTGGTGGGTCTGGGCGTCGCCTACGTGATCTCCGGCGACTACGCCGGGTGGAACTTCGGCCTGGCCCAGGGCGGCTGGGGCGGCATGTTCCTGGCCACGCTGCTGATGGCCACGATGTACCTGTGCATGTGCTTTTCGCTGGCCGAACTGTCCTCGATGATCCCCACCGCCGGCGGTGGCTACGGCTTCGCCCGCAGCGCCTTCGGGCCCTGGGGCGGGTTTCTGACCGGCACCGCGATCCTCATCGAATACGCCATCGCCCCCGCCGCCATCGCGGTGTTCATCGGCGCGTACTGCGAATCGCTGTTCGGCATCGGCGGTTGGGTGATCTACCTGGCGTTCTACATCATCTTCATCGGCATCCACATTTTCGGCGTGGGCGAAGCGCTCAAGCTGATGTTCATCATCACCGCCGTGGCCGCGATTGCCCTGGCGGTGTTCCTGATCGCGATGGTGCCGCACTTCGATTCGAACAACCTGTTCGACATCGCCAAGACCGACGCAGCCGGCGCCAGCAGCTTCCTGCCGTTCGGCTACGTAGGCGTGTGGGCGGCAATCCCCTACGCCATCTGGTTCTTCCTGGCGGTCGAAGGCGTGCCGCTGGCCGCCGAAGAAACCAAGAACCCCAAGCGGGACCTGCCCCGCGGCCTGATCGGTGCGATGCTGGTGCTGCTCAGCTTCGCGCTGCTGATCCTGGTGATCGGCCCGGGCGGCGCCGGCGCCGAAGCGCTGAAAAGCTCGGGCAACCCGCTGGTGGAGGCGCTGGCCAAGGCCTACGGCGGCTCGACCTGGATGGGCGGCTTCGTCAACCTGGTGGGCCTGGCTGGCCTGATCGCCAGCTTCTTCTCGATCATCTACGCCTACTCGCGGCAGATCTTCGCCCTGTCGCGCGCCGGCTACCTGCCGCGCAAGCTGTCGCAGACCAACCGTAGCAAGGCCCCGGTACTAGCGCTGATCATCCCCGGCATCATCGGCTTTGCGCTGTCGCTGACCGGCCAGGGCGACCTGCTGATTCTGGTGGCGGTATTCGGCGCTACGCTGTCCTATGTACTGATGATGGCCGCGCACATCACCCTGCGCATAAAACGCCCCAAAATGGAGCGTCCGTACCGGACCCCGGGCGGCATCTTCACCTCGGGCGTGGCGCTGGTGCTGGCCTGCCTGGCGGTGGTCGCAGGTTTCCTGGTCGACCCACGGGTGGTGATTGGCGCTGCGATCATCTATGGCGTGCTGATTGCGTACTTTGCCTTCTACAGCCGACACCACCTGGTGGCCGGTACGCCGGAGGAAGAGTTTGCCGCGATCCAGAAGGCCGAAGAGGCCTTGCACTGACCGCCCCGCGCCGCAGGCCTGGCCTGCGGCGCCATGGAGATTGCGTATGAGCAGTTTTGTACACACGGTGGGCACCCAGACCTACCGCTTCGACAGCCTCAAGGACGTCATGGCCAAGGCCAGCCCGGCCCGCTCCGGCGACTTTCTCGCCGGGGTGGCGGCCGGCAACGACGCCGAACGGGTGGCCGCGCAGATGGCGCTGGCCGATATCCCGCTCAGTCACTTCCTCAGCGAGGCGCTGATCCCTTACGAAGACGACGAAGTCACCCGCCTGATCATCGACACCCACGACAAACAGGCCTTTGCCGCCGTCAGCCACCTGACCGTGGGCGGGCTGCGCGACTGGCTGCTGAGCGAGCAGGCCGACGAAGACAGCCTGCGCGCCCTGGCCCCGGGGCTGACCCCGGAAATGGCCGCTGCGGTCTCGAAGATCATGCGCGTGCAGGACCTGGTGCTGGTGGCGCAGAAGATCCGCGTGGTCACGCGCTTTCGCGGCACCCTGGGCCTGCGCGGGCGCCTTTCCACCCGCCTGCAGCCCAACCACCCCACGGATGAGCCGGCCGGCATCGCCGCGAGCATTCTCGACGGCCTGCTGTACGGCAACGGCGACGCCATGATCGGCATCAACCCGGCCACCGACAGTATCGCCTCGATCTGTGCCCTGCTGGAGATGCTCGACGCGATCATCCAGCGCTACGACATCCCCACCCAGGCCTGTGTGCTGACCCACGTCACCACCTCGATCGAGGCCGTCAACCGCGGCGTTCCGCTGGACCTGGTGTTCCAGTCCATTGCCGGCACCGAGGCGGCCAATGCCAGTTTCGGCATCAACCTCAACCTGTTGCAGGAAGGCTACGACGCCGGCCTGAGCCTGAACCGCGGTACCCTCGGGCAGAACCTGATGTACTTCGAGACCGGCCAGGGCAGCGCGCTGTCGGCCAACGCGCACCATGGCGTCGACCAGCAGACCTGCGAAACCCGGGCCTATGCCGTGGCACGGCATTTCAAGCCGTTTCTGGTCAACACCGTGGTCGGCTTCATCGGCCCGGAGTACCTGTACAACGGCAAGCAGATCATCCGCGCCGGCCTGGAAGACCACTTCTGCGGCAAGCTGCTGGGCGTGCCGATGGGCTGCGATATCTGCTACACCAACCATGCCGAGGCCGACCAGGACGACATGGACACGCTGCTGACGCTGCTGGGGGTGGCCGGGATCAACTTCATCATGGGCATCCCCGGCTCCGACGACATCATGCTCAACTACCAGACCACCTCGTTCCACGACGCGCTGTACGCACGCCAGACCCTGGGCCTGAAACCGGCCCCGGAGTTCGAGGCGTGGCTGGCGCGCATGGGCATCTTCACCCAGGCCGATGGCCGGGTGCGGTTTGGCGACAACCTGCCACCGGCCTTCCGCCAGGCGCTGGCGCAACTGGGATAAGCGAGCGATGGACAAGCAACCCACGCAGCACGACAACAGCGACAACCCCTGGCTCGACCTGCGACGCCTGACCCCGGCGCGCATCGCCCTGGGGCGCACCGGTACCAGCCTGCCGACCCAGGCACAGCTGGACTTCCAGTGCGCCCACGCCCAGGCCCGCGATGCCGTGCACCTGGCATTCGACCATGCGGGCCTGCGCGAACAGCTGAGCGAACGCGGACGCGACAGCATCCTCTTGCACAGCGCCGCCAGCGACCGCCACAGCTACCTGCAACGCCCGGACCTGGGGCGGCGCCTGCATGAGGAATCGGCCCGGCAACTGCGCGAGCATGCCCAGGCCAACCCGGGCGGGGTCGACCTGGCGATCATCGTGGCCGACGGCCTCTCGGCCCTGGCGGTGCACCGGCACACGCTGCCGTTTCTCAACCGTCTGCAGGAGCACATCGATGCCGAGGGATGGTCCACCGCCCCGGTGGTGCTGGTGGAGCAGGGCCGGGTGGCGGTGGCCGATGAAGTCGGCGAATTGCTGGGCGCGAAAATGACCGTGATCCTGATCGGCGAACGTCCGGGCCTGAGCTCCCCCGACAGCCTGGGCCTGTATTTCACCTACAGCCCCAGGGTCGGCCTCACCGACGCCTACCGCAACTGCATTTCCAACGTACGCCTGGAGGGGCTGAGCTACGGCATGGCCGCCCACCGCCTGCTGTACCTGATGCGCGAGGCCTGCCGTCGGCAGCTCTCGGGGGTCAACCTGAAGGATGAAGCCCAGGTCCAGACCCTGGAATCAGACGCCGACACCCCTAAAAATGGAAACTTCTTACTCGGCAATGATTGAGAACTGACCACTTTTTAGCGGATTGCGCTTTTTTCGCGCTTTAGGCAGCATCTGGGGTGACGGCTGCCCGAGGTTCGCCGCCACTCCCCATGGACCCGAGGCCTGCTTATGCGAATTATCAAAGCAACTCTTGAGCATCTGGATCTGCTCGCCCCTCTGTTCGTCAAATACCGCGAGTTCTATGGGCAATTGCCCTATCCGGACTCTTCGCGCTCGTTTCTGGAAAAACGCCTGGAGCGCGACGAGTCGATCATCTACCTGGCGCTGCCGGACGACGATGACAACAAGCTGATGGGTTTCTGCCAGCTGTACCCGAGCTTTTCGTCGCTGTCGCTCAAGCGCGTATGGATACTCAACGACATCTATGTGGCCGAAGACTCGCGGCGCATGCTGGTGGCCGACAACCTGATGCGCGAGGCGAAGAAACTGGCCAAGGACACCAACGCTGTGCGCCTGCGTGCCTCGACCAGCAGCGACAACGAGGTGGCAATGAAGACCTACGAGTCGATGGGGTTCAAGGCAGATACCGAGTTCAAGAGCTATATCCTCCCGATCCATTCCGACTGACGGGCATCCTTCGTCAGCAAAGCCGGCTTCCACAGGTCTGCGCACTGGCCATGTAGGCGCCAGCCTTGCTGGCGATGGGCTGCATGGCAGCCCCGCTGCGCTGGGGCCCAGAAATCCGCCGCTACAAACTGCTCCGCCATAATCACGCCATGCCCGTATAATGCGGCCTTTCAATTTGTGTGAAATTTTACCCTTACCTCGGGTAACGGCTACACACTTCGCACTGCCAGTCCTCGCATGCCCGTAGAGCCGGGTCTTGAACAAGGTGCCGTACATGGATTTCAACCCGCTGGACCTCATTCTGCATCTCGATACCTACCTCGATTTGCTGGTCAACAATTACGGTCCGTGGATCTACGCCATCCTGTTCCTGGTGATTTTCTGCGAGACCGGCCTGGTCGTCATGCCGTTCCTGCCGGGCGATTCGCTGCTGTTCATCGCCGGTGCCGTGGCCGCCGGCGGCGGCATGGACCCGGTACTGCTGTGCGGCCTGCTGATGGCGGCAGCCATCCTGGGCGACAGCACCAACTACGTGATCGGGCGAACGGCCGGGGAACGCCTGTTCCGCAACCCCGACTCGAAGATCTTCCGCCGCGACTACCTGCAGCAGACCCACGACTTCTACGAACGCCATGGCGGCAAGACCGTCACCCTGGCGCGCTTCCTGCCGATCCTGCGCACCTTCGCGCCTTTCGTCGCGGGCCTGGCAAAAATGGTCTATCCGCGTTTTCTGATGTTCAGCGTCGCCGGCACCATCCTGTGGGTGTGCGGCCTGGTGACGCTGGGCTACTTCTTCGGCAACGTGCCGTTCATCAAGTCCAACCTGTCGCTGATGATCGTGGCGATCATCCTACTGTCGCTGGTGCCGATGATCATCGGCCTGGTGCGCAGCCGCATGGGCCGTGGCCAGGCCAAGGCCCAGTAACCCGCGCACATGTGGAGCCTGAGCGCCTGGCGGCGCCGTCGTACCCTGGCCCGCTACCCGATCGAGCCGCAGCAGTGGCAGCGGGTACGCGAGGGCCTGCCGATGCTCGACGGCATCAGCGACGAAGAAGATCACTGGTTGCGTGAAGCCTGCATCCTGTTCCTGCAGCAAAAGCACCTCACCACCCTGCCCGGCGTCGACGCCGGTGCCGAGCAGCGCCTGCACCTGGCGGCCCAGGCGCAACTGCCGCTGCTGCACCTGGGCGATCTGAACTGGTACCAGGGCTTCCATGAAATCGTGCTGTACCCCGATGACTTCGTCAGCCCCCAGCGCCACCGTGATGCCAGCGGTGTGGAGCATGAATGGGATGGCGAACACAGTGGCGAGGCCTGGCAGCAGGGCCCGGTGATCCTGGCCTGGCCCGGGGTGCTGGCCAGCGGTGGCTGGGAAGGCTACAACCTGGTGATTCACGAGCTGGCGCACAAGCTCGACATGCTCAACGGCGATGCCAATGGCCTGCCGCCGCTGCATGACAGCATGCGCGTGGCGGACTGGGCGCAGGCCATGCAGCAGGCCTACGACGATCTCAACCGCCAGCTTGACCGCAACCCCGATGCCGAAACGGCCATCGACCCCTACGCCGCGGAAAACCCGGCCGAATTCTTCGCCGTGACCAGCGAGTACTTCTTCAGTGCCCCGGACCTGCTGATGCAGGCCTACCCCGCGGTTTACGCGCAACTGAGCGCGTTCTACCGCCAGGATCCGCTGGCCCGCCTGCAACAGCTGCAACGTAGCCATCCGCACTACCAGCACACGACTAATTGACCAGGCCGGGCATCTGGCCGGGCGTGGCAAGCGTTACGGAATGTGCCTATAATCGCGACCAATTTTTGGCCAAACATGGGGGCAATGCCCAATGAGCTACAGCAAGATTCCGGCTGGCAAAGACCTGCCGAACGACATCTACGTCGCCATCGAGATTCCAGCCAACCACGCACCGATCAAGTACGAGATCGACAAGGACAGCGATTGCCTGTTCGTGGACCGCTTCATGGCCACCCCGATGTTCTACCCGGCCAACTACGGCTTCATCCCCAACACCCTGGCTGACGACGGTGATCCGCTGGACGTGCTGGTGGTGACCCCGTACCCGGTAGCCCCAGGTTCGGTGATCCGTGCTCGCCCGGTCGGCATCCTGCACATGACCGACGACGGCGGCGGCGACGCCAAGGTCATCGCCGTACCGCACGACAAGCTGTCGCAGCTGTACGTCGACGTCAAAGAGTACACCGACCTGCCGGCACTGCTGCTGGAGCAGATCAAGCACTTCTTCGAGAACTACAAGGATCTGGAGAAAGGCAAGTGGGTCAAGATCGACGGCTGGGGTGACGCAGAAGCGGCCCGTGCCGAGATCACCAAGTCGGTGGCAGCCTACAAGGGCTAAGCACTGCGCTTGAGGAAAAGCCCCGCGATTGCGGGGCTTTTTTGCATCTGCGGCTCGCTGCTTGAACCAACAGCGTCCGATTATTCCTACAACACCAACAGAACCCCCTGTAATACCCCCGCTTTTGCCCGCGAAACACTTCAACCCAATGTTTATATAAACCCTTCTTTTCCCTCACTAAACTCAATCACCATGAATACATCTGGTGATCGTTTGAAAGCGCTCCTGCGCGAGTGCAACCTGACCGCTTCCGACTTTGCCGCCCAGCGCGGGGTGACGCCGCAGCATGTGAACAACTGGTTCCAGCGCGGCGTGCCCATGGCGCGTCTGGACGAGATTGCCGAGCTGCTGTGCGTACGCCCTCGCTGGCTGCGCACCGGCGAGGGCCCCAAGCACCACAACCCGCTGCCGCGGGTCAGCCGCAACCGTGGCGAGCAGGAGCTGCAGGCCCCGGACCACAGCCTGTTCGCTGCGCATGGCGAGCAGGACGTGCTGCTGCCCTTCTACCATGCGCAGCCCCGGCAGTTTGCCGAAATCCCTGGCCGCCACCTGCGTTTGCCGCGCTGTGCGCTGGACAACCTCGGGGTCGATGCTGCGCAGGCGTTTTGCGTGAGCATGCCCGACTACAACATGAACCCCTTGCTGCAGTACGGCGCGACCTTGGCGATAGACCGCAGCCTGACCCGCGTGATCGAGGGCGAGATATACGCGCTGCTGCACAACGGGCGCTTGCGGGTGCACACCTTGAGCGAACGGGCCAATGGCGCGTTGCGTCTGCACAGCCATGACGGTGACGAATTTCCGAGCGAAACCTACAGCCTGTCGCAAATCCGCAACCAGGGTCTGGAGGTACTGGGGTGGGTGTTCTGGTGGGCTCACCTGCGGGATGATCGCCCGCGCTAAAGCGGTTGCAGCGGTTTTTTTTGCTGGGCATTGCGATCCATTCCCAGTATGCTGTGCCGCACTCAAGCCCCGGTTGCAGCCTTGCATCCTGAGGGCGTGGCGCGGCACACACTGCCCCCGCCACCCCCGGCCCCAGCGCCGGATCACGATTTGAAGGCGGTTGCGGCTTACCAAAAGTCAGCCAAGACTGTCCCCGAGAAGCCGGCCACAAGCCGGCTTTTTAATACTCCACTGTATGCCATACTCATCTCCTGAACCTCTCCGAAACCTTGCTAAATCAGGGGTTACAGCCTATGTTGCTCTCTAGGCGTTCTTTTATCATCCACCCACTTCCACGTCAAAGTGGGGGATCAGATGGGGGATCAGTTAGGGGTGTAATCGAACAGGGAGAACGACGGCATGGGCAGGTTGAGCGCAAAGTTTATCGAACATCTGACTAAACCAGGCACCTACGAGGATGGCGATGGACTGCGCCTCGTTGTAACCACCACAGGTCGAAAAAACTGGGTATTCCGCTTTCAGATCCAAGGCCAGCGTAGGGAAATGGGACTTGGCGGATATCCGCAGGTTGACTTGAAAAAAGCTCGTGCTACCGCGCTCGAAAATCGAATTCAGCTTCTATCAGGTGCGGACCCTCTTGCCAGACGCCAAGCTGAGCAGGCTGCCAAGAAAGAGCTCGAACGACGCGAGCAAGCAAAGCAAATCACCTTCAAGACGCTCGCCAACGACTACCGGGATGCTCATGGCGCCTGTTGGTCGGAGAAGTGGCGCAAAGGGTGGCTTCGAAAACTAGAGCTTTACGCCTTTCCCTTTCTCGGGGAGCTTTCGGCAAGTGAGATCGACACCAAGCAGATTCTGAAGATCCTGCAACCGATTTGGGCGACGAAAACACGCACAGCAGATGAAGTACGCGGGCAAATTGAGCAGATCCTAGATGCAGCGCGATCAAAAGGGCTGAGAGACGGAGAAAACCCTGCTCGCTGGCGCGGCCATTTGGAAAACCTCCTTAGTCGGCATGAGAAGAAGAAGGCCCGCAAGCGTATTCACCACCCGGCACTCCCGTGGCAGGAGCTACCGGCGCTCGTAAAGGTACTACATGCCATTCCCACCTCTGCGTCGATCGCTGCTCAAATATTGATCCTCACCGGCGCCCGTAGCCACATGGTGAGGTTCGCTCGCTGGGAAGAATTCGATCTGGAGTCGGGTCGGTGGTCTTTGCCCGCTGAGCGGATGAAAACGCGTGAGCCATTCGCTATCCCACTCGCGCCTGAGGTCGTCTCGTTGGTGAACGCCATGACAAAGTCTAGAGGACAAAGCCCGTACCTTTTTCCCGGCAACGGACGTAGTGGGGTGATGCACGCAAATGGCATTCGTAACCTGTTACATGACTTGGGTTATGGGCACATTACTCGCCACGGCTTTCGCTCGACATTCCGTGACTGGGCGGGGGAGACCACCGCATTTCCCCGAGAGGTCTGTGAACTCGCGCTCGCTCACGACGAGCGAGGTGTAACTGAAAGCGCATATTCTCGCTCAGACTACTTCGCCAAACGTCGAGAATTGATGAGCGCCTGGGCAAAATATGCGACTTCGACGTCAGCGTAATAATCCAACAATCTAGATAGATGCTCATAAACGTATGTCCGCCGCACAGCTGTCAAGCTGGGGTAGCTGTCGATTGACATAATGCGCCCCCATTGGTGAAAGCGATACTTGATGAGCACAGGCTTCCTGTAAACCTATCTAGCATCTAGCAAAGGTAAGATCATAAATTCTCGTTCTGGCCTGAGCAAGCGTCTGCTTGCTGAAGCCTGGGCTGAATGTATATTTGCGCAGTCGTTTCGGCCGACGGCACCACACTGACAGACGCTGACAGCGCTGACGTGCTGGATTTCGCCCCGGCGCTGAGAAGCGCAGGCGCAGGACAGAAGTCGCTGCCTATGTGCTCGGTCGGACTATGACCTGATCGTTTCGCCGATAGGCTGCGAACAAACCACGAAGCAAATCACCGTGATGAAAATGAAGCCATCTTGCGCAGCTTTAGCTGCGAAGGAGATCAAGCCGGACACAAACAGAGAGAATGTCCTGCGCCCAAACGCTACGAAGCTGGATCGGGCTCTGCGGCTGCAGAGCATCGGTCTTTACCGCTTGACTTCACAGCAACTGTCGATAGATATCGACTGTGCTGCGACACATGGCCCGGGCAGTAAATTGCGAGTCAAAGCGAGCCCGAGCGGCCCGCCCGAACCGCTGACTTTCGTCCGGGTCGTTCCATAGACGCTGCATGGCAGTGCGTAGGTGCCATGGCGAGTTGGGGGATACCACCAATCCGGTGACCTCATGAAGATTTACAAAGGTAGTGCCGGTGCCGATTTCACAGGTGATCATCGGCTTGCCGTGCATTGAAGCTTCAAGCAATGACATACCAAATGCTTCCGACCGCAGTCCTGAGGGAAAGGCGAAAGCATAGCAAAGTTGCAGCAAGCAAACCTTGTCGATGTCGTCCAATTGACCTAGGAACAGGACATTACGCAGTTTCAGGCGCTCCGCCTGCGTTTTGAGGGCCTGCTCCTCTGGACCTGCTCCCAAAATCACTAGGGGATAGTGAACACCTTCCAGGGCATCAAGCAAACTTCCCAGTCCTTTGTAATAGCGCAGGACGCCGACAAAAAGGAAAAACTTCTGAGGAATGCGGTTGCGCCAATACTCTAGACGCTCTTCCGTCGGCTGGGGATATGTCTGCTCACAGAGACCATAGGGCACGACCGTCGCCCGTTCGCGATGATGCGAGAGGATTTCGCTGCTTTCTAGATAGTTTGGCGAGGCTACTAAAATCCGTTGCATGTTCGAAAGGAAGCGATGCATCAGCGGTGCGTAAAATTTGAGCAAGGTCCTCTGCTTGACGATGTCGGAGTGATAGCTCACTACTGCGGGCTTGCCGACCCGACTGGCGAAATGCACGAGATCCATAAAGGGCCAGGGGAAGTGGTAATGCACCAGGTCGACCCCACTGACCATCTGACGGAACTCCCCGATTGCCTTGGCTGAGAAACCGGTCGACGCCAGGTTGAATGTCTCCCTGACCCGCGTAACCTCATGGTCATCAACCTGGATTCGCTTCGGTACGGGGTTGGGGCTCAGAGTGAGTACGCGGTTTTCCACACCCAAGGCAGAGGTGCCTTGACAGAGCTGGTAGATCACTTGTTCGATGCCGCCAGCGGTATCGGGGTAGTAGGTTTTGAAGAAGTGCAGGACGCGCATGATGTGCCTTCTACTAACGATAGCCAGACGTTGCGGAAAGGTCCGGAGTCGTCTTTGCAGGCCAGGTCGGGAAATCCGGGACTCTAACCCTGCACTGTGCCCTATGACAAGGCATGGAGGAAAGTACTCTGCCGGTCGGACAACCAGGACTGTGAAGACCTTTTCATTTCAGATGAGGCCCGCAGATGTTATGCTCGTGCGCTTGTCTATCAGTTACCCTATGGCAGCCCTAAACCTATGCGCGGCACTCCTGAAAACAGCTTGCAGGCAGCCTTAAAGGCTTGCAAGTCCAGTTTCCTCTCGGTTGGCTTCTTCAGCCTCTTCGTCAACGCCCTGATGCTGGTTCCTACATTTTATATGCTGCAGGTCTACGGACGGGTTGTGACGGGGGGCAATCTTACTACCCTGATGATGCTCACCATTATCATGACCATCCTGTTGGTCACCATGGGAGCCCTGGAGTTCATTCGTTCGCGCATTATGGTGCGGGTCAGCACCAAGCTTGACGTTCTGCTCAGTCGAGATGTATACAAGGCGAGCTTTCGTCGAGCCTTGGAAAGCGGCGGTATGGATGCGTCCGCGCAGTCGCTCAACGATTTGACCAACCTGCGTCAGTTTCTTACCGGCAATGGGCTATTCGCTTTTTTCGATGCCCCTTGGCTGCCAATCTACATCGCCGTGATGTTCATGTTCCACCCCTGGTACGGCTGGGTGGCGATCGCCAGCGCCCTAGTACTGTTGGTGCTGGCATACATTAACGAACGCGTGACCAGCAACGCTCTAAGCGAGGCCAACAAGCAACATGTAGGTGCCACGCTCTACACCACCAAGAATCTGCGCAATGCCGAAGTCATTGAGTCTATGGGGATGCTCAGCACGCTCATGGAGCGCTGGAGTCGTCGTCAACGTGTCGTTCTGCAATTGCAATCCGCAGCCAGTGACAAAGGTGGTGCTATCAGCGCGACTTCCAAGACCTTCCGCATGCTGATCCAGTCTCTGATTCTCGGCCTGGGTGCCTACCTTGCAGTGGATCACCAGATCAACGCAGGTCTAGTCATTGCAGGCTCTGTGCTGCTGGGTCGCGCCCTTGCCCCGATCGACCTGATCATCGGCAGCTGGAAGGGCTTCATCGCCGCACGTACCCAGTATGATCGTCTGAACGAGGTACTGGCCAAGCAACTTGCAGAACCGGAGCGTATGAGCCTGCCCCCCCCAAAAGGCAACGTGTTAGTGGAAAATCTCGTAGTTGCCGCACCAGGTAATAAGAATCCGATCATCCGGGGTGTTGGCTTTAGTGTACCGGCTGGCGCCTGCGTGGGTATCATCGGCCCAAGCGCCTCGGGCAAGTCGACACTCGCCCGCGCACTGATGGGTGTGTGGCAGCCACAGCATGGGGTGGTACGTCTTGACGGTGCAGATATTAGCAACTGGAACAAGGAAGAATTAGGTCCATATCTAGGGTACTTGCCACAGGACATTGAGCTATTCGAGGGTAGTATCAGTGAGAATATTGCACGCTTCGCTGACATAAATGCCGAAGAGGTAGTCAAGGCAGCAAAGATCGCCGGCGTACATGAGATGATCCTACAGCTATCCGAGGGTTATGACACAGTGATTGGCAGCGAAGGCGTCAATCTCTCTGGCGGCCAACGCCAGCGCATCGGCCTAGCTCGTGCTTTGTACGGCTCACCCAAACTCATTCTGCTCGATGAGCCAAACTCCAACCTCGACGAAGTCGGCGAACGCGCGCTCGCCCTGGCCATCCAGGAGATGAAGCGTACTGGTTCGACCATCTTCGTCATTACTCACCGCACTTCAATCCTCTCGCAGTTGGATCGGCTGCTCGTGATGAGTAATGGTGGCATCAGCATGTACGGTCCTCGCGACCAAGTGATGGAAGAGCTGAACAAACAACAGCTGGCTGCTCAGCAAAAACCTGCGCAGAGTACAACGACAGGCCCGGCAATCGCGTGACAGGTAAAAACCAATGACCCCCCCCTTGAGCTTTAAATCCGACACGTTCGCGGATCTGCCAATTTCTGACTTGAAGATCCGACGCTTAGGCTACGGCGTCATCCTAGTAGTATTCGGCATCTTCGGTGGCTGGGCTGCCTTGGCGCCAATTGATGGCGCGGTGCATGCCCCTGGCGTAGTGACCGTGCAAAGCTACCGCAAGACCGTCTCCCACCTTGAAGGCGGTATTGTCAAAGAAGTCCTGGTGCATGACGGCGATATGGTCAAAAAAGGCGATCCACTGATCGTTCTAGATGAATCCCAGCTACTCGCTGAGCGTGACGTAAGCCACAATCTGCTGGTTGCAGCGAGAGTCATGGAGGCCCGGTTGGTCGCAGAGCGTGACGATCTCCCCGCCATTGACTTCAGTAGACTCCCTGAGGCCGGTACACCCCGCCTCAAAGAGGCCGAAGCTGGCGAGATCCAAGTGTTCAACGCCCGGCGCGGTGCACGCCTCGGCCAGATTGCGGTGCTTCAGGAGCGCGTAGGCCAATTGCATCAGCAGATCAAGGGCACCGAGTCCATGATCAACACCAAAGGCAACCTGGAAAAATCCTACAACAGCGAAATCGGCGATCTCGACGAATTACTCAAGGAGGGCTTCGTCGACAAGCAACGCCTGCTTGACTCCCAACGCAAGCTTGACATGTTGCATACGGAAGTGGCCGATCACCGCTCGACCATCACCAAGACCCGACTGCAGATCAACGAGACCCAACTGCAGATCTTGCAGATCAACAAAGACTTTCAGTCTGAGATTTCCAAGCAGCTTGCAGAAACCCAGACCAAGGTATATGAACTGCAGGAGCGAACTGCAGCACTGGATGACCGACTCAAACGCATCATCATTCGCTCGCCCGAAGACGGCATGGTTATCGGCATGACCGTGCATACTGAGGGTGGTACCGTGCGGCCAGCCACGCCGCTACTCGATATTGTGCCATCGGTATCTGACCTCGTGGTCGAAGCCGAGGTGCCGACGAATGATATCAACCGCATCGCCATCGGCAGGAAGTCAGACATTCGCTTCAGCGCCTTCAACACCGCCACCACCCCAGTGATCGAAGGGGAGGTAATCAACGTTTCGGGCGACCGTCTGACTAACGAAAAAACAGGCGTGCCGTACTACCTCGCGCGTATCAAGGTGACGCCCGAAGGCATGCAGAAGCTTGATAAGCGCGAGCTCAAGCTGTTGGCAGGAATGCCCGCCGAAGTGCTGATCAAGACCGGTGAACGCACCATGCTTCAATATATCCTGCAGCCGGCACGTAACGCGATTGCCCAGTCGATGATTGAGGAGTGATTGTGCGTCGTTTGTTTCCCTGTTTCATGATCGGCGTCCTGGCGATACCAGCCCATGCTGTCGAACCCAAAACCGCTGAGCCCTCCATCCCCAAACCACCGCCAGAGAGTGTCAGCATCAAAACATACGCGACCGACCTGATGCAGCTTTACCGTGAGTCACGCCTTGAAGACCCACGCGTGCTGGCGTCCTACTCGAAAGCTCAGTCGAGTAAGGAGCAGCAACGCGAAGCTCTCGGTGGCTTGCTGCCTCAGGTTCAAATGAACGCGGGTAAGAATCGAATTACTCAAAGCAACTCATTGATCCGCCAATCCTACAGTAGCGAGAGCTACAGCATTTCCCTCAGCCAGGCCCTCTACAACAAGTCGGCATGGGAGAACTGGAAGAAATTCAAAAGCCTCGCCAAGCAAACCGAATCCGAGTCGGAAGAGGCGCAGGCGGAGGCCACAGTGGATTTGGCACAGCGTTACTTTGCGGCGCTCGCCGCTGACGATGAACTGAGCCTAGTGCAGGCAGAACTGGGTGTCACACAAAAGAATCTCGACCGAGTCAATGCCCTGCTCGCCAAGCAGATGGCAAAAATTACCGACCAACTTGATCTTCAGACTCGCGTCGATTCGCTGACCGCCCAAGAGGTGGAAGCCAAGAATCAGGTGCGCCTAAGCCGCGAAGCGCTCTCGGAAATTATTGGCCGGCCGGTACAAGAGCGCCTGAGTCGCGTTCGCGACGACGTGGAATTGCAGGTCTCTAACCAAAGCCTGGAAGAATGGGTGCGAACGGCGGTGGCGAAGAACCCGCAGGTAAAAGCTGCCGAAAGTGCGCTAGAAGCGGCAGAAGCAGCAGTTCGCGGTGGCAAAGGCGGTCACTACCCTACCTTGAGCCTAAATCTTGGCGCTCAGCAGACCAACGAAGGCTACAATAACGCTATTGCCCCCCGTACCGACAGTTACGTAGCGGGCGTCAACTTACAGATTCCAATCTACAGTGGGGGCTCCACTTCGGCGCGAGCTCGGGGCCTGTATCAGGACCAGCTGACGACGGAGCAACAGCTGATCGCCACACGCCGCCAGGTCACTAAGGAAACCACGAACGCCTATTTGACCGCTGACTCCAGCGCTGTGAAGCTGCGCGCTAACCGAAACGCCCTAATCTCTGCCGAAAAATCACGTATAGCCGCGGAAAAAGCCTTTGCCTATGGTGTAGTCAACGCAGTCGATGTGCTAACCGCGACGCAGAACGAGTTCACAGTGCGTCGTGACCTCCTTAAAACACAATACGATTTCATCACCAACCTATTCATTCTCAACCGCTGGGCCGGCAAGCTTTCTTCGGAGAGCGTTGAAAGCGTCAATGCCTGGTTGAGTCAAAAACTTTAAACGTGAACCGTCCCTTACCGGAACATCTATAATGAATGCAACCCATAAGAGAGCTATCATCACCGGTATAACAGGTCAGGATGGAGCCTATCTGACTCAACTGTTGCTGGAAAAAGGATACAAGGTTTACGGCACCTACCGCCGCACCAGTTCTGTGAATTTCTGGCGACTCGACGAACTCGGCGTTACGAATCATGAAAACTTGGAGCTGATAGAGCACGATCTCACCGATCTAGCTGCAAGTATACGCCTTATGCAGAAAGCGGATCCGTGTGAGGTATATAACCTTGCCGCACAAAGCTTCGTCGGCGTGTCGTTTGACCAGCCAATCACCACTGGGGAAATCACTGGCCTTGGCGCGTTGAACTTGCTGGAGGCCATCCGAATCGTTAATCCCCAAATCCGTTTTTATCAAGCCTCAACTTCCGAGATGTTTGGCAAGGTCCAAGCCACCCCACAAATCGAGTCTACGCCGTTCTATCCTCGCAGCCCCTATGGCGTGGCTAAACTCTATGCCCATTGGATGACCATCAACTACCGCGAGTCCTATGACATCTTCGGCTCTAGCGGGATCCTGTTCAATCACGAATCCCCATTACGCGGCAAGGAGTTTGTGACTCGCAAGATTACCGATGGCGTCGCGCGAATTCACCTTGGCAAACAGGATCTACTGGAATTGGGAAACATGGACGCCAAGCGCGACTGGGGCTTCGCCAAGGAGTACGTCGAAGGAATGTGGCGTATGCTGCAGGCCGACCGGCCCGACACCTATGTGCTAGCCACCAATCGTACCGAAACCGTTCGCGACTTCGTTTCCATGGCTTTCAAAGCGGTGGACATTGCACTGGAGTGGAAAGGCAAGGAAAACACTGAGCATGCTATCGATCTCAAGACCGGCAAGACTGTAGTGCGCGTCAATCCTAAATTCTATCGTCCAGCCGAAGTCGACCTCTTGATCGGCGATGCAGACAAAGCACGCCGTGAACTAGGCTGGAAACCCAGCACGACCCTTGAGCAATTGTGCCAGTTGATGGTAGACGCCGATCTCAAGCGCGCCCAAACGGGTTATTCATTCTGATATCCCTCGTCGCGGACCTGCATCAGCAGGACCGCGACCGCCTAATTGCCTCTTAATATATTCTGTTCAGATGCCTTGCAGGCACCCTGCATTGATGTAGGCGGCGTTTCAGCAGAGGAGCAGCGCTAGCTCAGTCCTATCATTTCCCAACCCTTTGGGTGATGATAGAATCTTACGATTCTTAAGGACTCAAAACTGACCGAGTCGTCACTTGGCGAATTCATTTTGGACATTATGCTTTTGACCCCTTTACGCTTAGCGCGGCTCATACACGAGAAATTGCCTGGAGTCGCAGCGGATCCGGCCGTCAATTCATGACGACTATCGCCGCCGCCTCCTTGGTCATGGGCTCCAGCACTGCAAGAAAACGATATACCCATGAAGCCCTGGAATCAGGCGATGCCGCCGGACACTGTCAATGCCAGAGCAACGACGTCCCCACGCTGTGTATCAGCGACCCACATTAGGAATGTCTCGCTTGAATACATCTATTCTCGAATTATGGCATGCTCGCCACTTCATCAAGAACTCGATCAGGAATGAGTTCATCACCCGCGTGGTACGCAGCCGCCTCGGCCTCGTGTGGATTGTAATATATCCTCTTGCCCAAGTTGTGATTTATGCATTCGTGCTTTCCGTGATTATGGCCGCCAAACTACCGGGCCTGAACAATACCTATGCGTATCCCATCTACCTCACAGCGGGAATTCTGGCTTGGAGCTTGTTTGCCGAAATACTCGGGCGCTGCCTAAATGTCTTTATAGAAAATGGTAACTTGCTCAAAAAGATGGTATTCCCACGACTCGCGCTGCCTACGATTGTCTGCGGGAGCGCCCTGTTAAATAATCTTGTACTACTTGCATCTGTGCTGCTGATTTTTTCATTACTGGGTCACGCACCAAGCTTTCACTTACTCTGGCTACCGGTACTAACCCTTCTGACGATAGGGCTTGCGCTCGGACTTGGCTTGGCGCTCGGGGTATTGAATGTATTCTTCCGAGATATCGGACAACTCGTAAGCATTACCTTGCAATTTAGTTTCTGGCTAACACCAATCGTCTACAATATCGATTTAATCCCCGAGCAGTACCGCCATTACATTTATTTGAACCCCATGAGTGGAATCGTCCAAGCTTATCAAAGCATTCTGGTGTATCGCAACCCTCCTGATTTTTGGATACTGCTCTACCCGATGATCTTTGAAGGGGTAGCTCTGCTATTCGCGGTGTTTCTCTATCGACGTGCAATTGATGAAGTAGTGGATGTTTTATGACAACAGCCTTGAGCGTTGAGGGTATTGGCAAATCCTTCAATCAGTATCCGCGTGAAATTCATCGATTGCTCTCGTGGCTAGGTTTATCGGTGCCCTCAGTTCAGCACAAATGGGTTTTGCATGACATCTCCTTTGCCTTGCAGCCCGGCGAGGCAGTCGGCCTCATTGGCCTCAATGGCGCCGGCAAGAGCACGCTACTGAAGATTATCACCGGCACGCTAAAGCCCAGCAAGGGACACGTCCAGCTTAATGGCCGTGTGGCAGCTATTCTTGAACTGGGCATGGGGTTTCATCCCGATCTGACCGGGCGACAGAACGTTTATCATGTGGCTGGTCTGATGGGATTTTCTCAACAGCAAATCGATGGTGTCATTGATGCGATTCATGCCTTCTCAGAAATTGGTGACTACTTCGAGTTGCCCGTCCGAGTTTACTCCAGTGGCATGCAGGCGCGTTTGGCTTTTGCCATAGCTACAGCGCAACGCCCGGAAATTCTCATTGTTGATGAAGCATTGTCTGTGGGTGACGCCTACTTCCAACATAAAAGCTTTGACCGTATTCGTCAATTTACGCGCCAAGGCACCACTTTACTGTTGGTAAGCCATGACAAACAAGCCATCCAGAGTATCTGCAGCCGGGCAATTCTTCTGGACGGTGGGACAGTTAAGATGGAGGGTGAGCCGAATGCTGTCATGGACTATTATAATGCTCTCTTGGCCGCCCACCAAGATCAACAGATCATCGCCAACCCCCAGAGCAATGGCGCGTTGCTTTCAGGGACAGGTGATATTCGATTCACCCAATATCATCTGTGCAACGCTCAAGGTAAGCCTGTTGAGATTATCGATGTTGGCCAAATGGTCCACCTGACCGTTTTAGCCCATGCTCACACAGACCTTCCAGATCTCGTTCTTGGCTTCCTGATTAAGGACCGCTACGGTCAAGACGTGTTCGGCACCAACACGCGTCTACTAGACAAGGTTTTCTACAACATCAAGGCCGGCGCCAAACTGTCATGGTCCTTTATGTTCCCTGCCAACATCGGACCCGGTACTTATTCTATAACCTTGGCACTGCATAGTTTCGCCGGCCATGTTGAACGCAACTACGCCTGGCAAGAACGAGCTTTAATGTTCGAAATCGTTAACCATAGCCAAACTGAGTTCGCCGGAGTTGTTTGGTTGGATGCGCAACTGGAGAGCAGTCAACAATATGAGTGATGATTTCTATCGTGCACTGGAGGAGCGCTTCCGAGCCTCCCGTGAAATAATTCGTTCGCGCCTTGAGGGCTACAGCCCCTTCATTGCTGCCCTGCGGCAAACCAAACCTAACCCTAAAGCATTCGATATCGGTTGCGGCCGCGGCGAGTGGCTGCAACTCCTCACAGAATATGGCGTAGACGCGCAAGGTGTCGACCTCGACAACTCGATGCTCGAGGCCTGTCACAACCGCGGTTTGAACGCACGTAATCACGATGCGCTGGAGGCGCTACAGGCGCTCCCAGAGGGGAGCCTCGACTTGATCTCGGCATTTCACGTCGTTGAGCATCTGACGTTCGATTATCTCCGAGCCCTGCTAAAAGAGGCACATCGCACGCTGAGTCAGGACGGGCTGTTGATCCTGGAAACACCAAATGCTGAAAACTTGATTGTAGGGACTACGAATTTTTATCTGGACCCTACACATCAGCGTCCGGTACCTGCACTTTTCCTGGATTTTTTCTGCCAGTACTCCGGTTTTGCGCAGAGCAAGATTGTGCGGCTCCAGGATGACCCACAGCTACAAGCCCAAGAAGCTCACATTGGCCTCTGGCAGGTTTTGTACGGTGTGAGCCCCGACTATGCGATCGTCGCACGCAAGTGCTTGCCAGAGGCAGGGAAGCAGGATGCCTTTGCCAAACTGTTCGCCGATAGTTATGGTTTGGATCTAGCTACGCTTGCCCAGCGTCACGATCAAATTATTCAACAGCAATTCAGTGCCCAAGCTGAGTACATCGATAATTTGATTCGCTCCCTAGGCGAACGTACCGATCACCTGACCAAGCTCTGCAATACCAACATCGAGCGCGCTGAAAAAGTCGACGCTGAATTGCAACGAATCTACCGAAGCCGGTCCTGGCGCATCACCCGTCCAATGCGGGAGCTTGCTGATATCCTGCGTCATAGGGACCGCGATCACCTTAAGCGGATGCTGGTCGCGCCTTTGCTTGCAGCGCGCGGGTATATAGGTCGCAGACCGAAACTGTTTCTCGCTCTAAATAGAGCTATAAAGGCGGTCCCTGGACTTGAAACATACCTACGCCAGGCAAGCCGCGCGCTCAGCCGCATGAGCCAACCTGCCCAGTCTGAGCTGCTGACCGGTTACTCGCCTCGTGTTCTGTACCTGAGCAAACAATTGCATCGGGCACTGGAGCCTCGCGCCCCTTTGGCTGAACTCCAGCCGCATGGAAGACCTCGTCTAGCCTTTGTTTCTCCAATACCACCGGACCGTACAGGGATTGCCGACTACAGCGCCGAGCTGCTGCCAGCCCTGGCTAAGTACTACGACATTGATGTCATCGTGGCCAACACAGGTTCACCCCATAGCCTGGAGCCTCGTTTTCAACTGCGCGATGACTCCTGGCTGCGCCAGCACGCCGCAGACTATCACGCCGTGCTTTATCACTTCGGCAACTCGCCTTGGCATTGCTACATGGTCGAATTGCTCGAAGAAGTTCCCGGTATCATCGTTCTGCACGATTTCTACCTCAGTGGGCTGATCTGGTCGATGGCTGGACAGCCTGGTTTCGACAGCCTCAAGATGCGTGAGCTCTACTACAGCCATGGCTACTGTGCGCTGATTGAAGCGCAGAACGATGAACGCCAGGTTGCGATGCGATATCCATTCAACCGCAGCATCCTTGAGAAAGCTCAAGGTGTGATCGTGCACTCAGCCGTATCTTTACGGCTGGCTGAGCAATGGTACGGCCCACAGGCGGCTTCGGATTGGGCGCAGATTCCGCTGCTGCGCGAGCTGGCAAACGTAGGCGACGATGCTCGGAATATTGCCCGTAGAACTTTGGGCGTGGCTGACGATGCGTTCGTCGTCTGTAGTTTCGGTATGCTCGGAGAAACTAAGCTCAACGACACGCTGATCAATGCCTGGCTCCAATCGGACCTAGCCAACGATGAGCGCTGCCAGTTGGTGTTCGTGGGGGAACTGGGTGCTGACGAATACTGTAAGCAGTTACGCAAACTGCTTGCCAACAAGGGTGCGAGATCGCGGATTACAGTAACGGGATGGGCGGACACCTCTACCTTTAAGAATTACCTATTTGCAGCCGACCTGGCCGTTCAACTGCGCCGTCTTTCGCGCGGGGAAACGTCTGCTGCAGTACTCGACTGCATGAATCATTGCCTGGCAACTATCGTCAATGCCAACGGCAGCATGGCCGACTTGCCGAATCAAGCAGTCTACTGTCTGCCCGATCAGTTTGAGGTTGAGCAGCTGACAGAAGCCTTGCAGCACCTGCGGCACGATGATGTAGCACGCACGGCATTGGGGCTGCGTGCTCGCGAGCATATCGAGCGTCAACATACGCCAGCACATTGCGCGGCGCTGTATCACACTGCTATCGAGGAATATGTTCGGCAAGATCGAGGGCGCAGACAGGAGCTGCGGGAGGCTGTGCTGGCAGCGTCGCTGACGCCGGAGGCGACTGACGGGATGCTCGCTCTTGTGGAAAATCTGCTTCAAGGCACGAGCGATCCGCTACGTCCACGCCAGCTGCTGCTGGACATCAGCGGCACCTGTGCCCTAGATCGTCACAGCGGTATTGAGCGCGTAGCCAAGGCGTTAACGCTTGCGCTGCTCAAAAGCCCCCCCGTAGGAGTACGGGTTGAGACTGTCTATTTGTCCAATACGGGCGGGCATTGGCATTATCGATATGCTAATGCTTTTACCAGTCGTTTACTAAATCTGCCAAACGTCTTAATCGATCAAGCAATCGATTACGGCCCCGGTGACCAATTAATCGCCTTGGATATTTCGGGCAATCAGCTGACTCAGGCTAGCCAGTCTGGCTTGTTCAGGACGATGCAGGAGAGGGGCGTCAACTGCCAGGTGCTTATCCACGATGTGCTGCCCGTGACCCGCCCTGAACTTTTCCCACCTCAGAGCAACAGGCACTTTACCGAATGGTTGTTGCATGTAGCTATGTTCGATGGCGCTGTATGTGTTACCAAGACAGTGGCCGGGGAGTTTCGCAAGTGGGTCAAGGAAACCCTACCGCAACGCGCCGCCGATTACACTTTCAATTACTCACACCATGGCGCGGATTTGGCCAATTCAGCACCCAGCATGGGATTGCCCGACAATGCACAAGAACTATTGACTGTCATGGCACAGCGCCCGACAGTTTTGATGGTCGGCACACTGGAACCACGCAAAGGCTATTTGCAGAGTGTGGAAGCATTCCGCTTACTCTGGCAGCAAGGCATGGACGTCAACTTGGTGATCGTCGGACGGGCAGGCTGGCAACATTTGCCCATCGACCAGCAGCGCAACATTCCCCAATTGCTGGAACGGCTTGTCCAACATCCGGAGAACGGACGGCGGCTATTGTGGCTTGACGGACCGTCTGATGAGTTTCTTGAACGCATCTATGCGCAGGCCGATGGACTGCTAGCAGCGTCGGAAGATGAGGGCTTTGGCCTACCCTTGATCGAAGCCGCGCAGAACGGGCTACCAATTCTGGCACGAGACATTCCGGTATTCCGAGAAGTAGCAGGTGAGCATGCTTGTTATTTCACTGCGGAAGAACCCCAGCAACTGGCCGATGCAATTGCTCATTGGATACAAAAAGGCTTCCAGCCATCCTCCAAAGGCATGCCCTGGCTCACCTGGCAGCAGAGCGCTGACAATCTCCACAGCCTGCTGCTTAACCGTAGGTCGGAGGAATGATCCAGCCAGCCGCAGCCTGAATGGCTGCGGTAGTCCAATGACTTCAATGTTCCAAGGCCAATGGATACCACAAATGGTTGCCCCCATCTTGGTAAATCCGAGACAGGATAGCTTGTGTGCACTCCAGAATTTGGCTATTTTTCGATATTTTGCGAGAGCCTCAAGCGTGAGCCTTCCACCCTTAGCGTCCGTAGCGCGAACCAATTACTACCCCTATATCGACGGCTTGCGCGCGCTTGCCGTTCTCGCCGTCTTTCTCTACCACCTGCACGGACCTTGGCTGCCAGGTGGGTTCGTGGGAGTGGATGTATTCTTCGTCATCTCCGGATTTGTAGTAAGTGCCTCTATAGCAAGTTTTCGGGGGCATGGCCTGATGCAGTTTTTATCGTATTTTTACGCTCGCCGCATCAAGCGAATCTTCCCTGCCCTAATTGTCTGCCTTCTAGTTACGGCATATGTCACGGCCTTATTTGTGCCGGCGTCGTGGCTCAGTGCAGTAAACCAAAAAACGGGGCTATATGCGTTTTTTGGACTGAGCAACTTCATCTTGGCCCAGACGGGCCGTGACTACTTTGCCCCGACTACTGAATACAACCCCTACACCCACACTTGGTCCTTGGCCGTCGAAGAACAGTTTTACTTGGTATTTCCTTTCCTGTTCCTGGCTTGGCTAAGCAGCCGTAGAGGGCGTATATTATCCATCGCCTTATTTGTGTCTGCCGGGCTCGCATCATTAGCTTTTGCCGCCTGGCAGAGCAGCGCAAGCCCTACAGAAGCTTACTTCTTGCCCCTTAGCCGCTTCTGGGAACTAGCCGCAGGAGTCCTACTGTTCCAGCTTACGCAACAAAACCCAGCACAGGACACCGTAACACCGAACCCGCGACGTGGCGTGCTCGGTGCACTGTCCCTGCTGTTACTGCTTTGTGGACTGATTTTCTCCTCGTCTACTCACTTCCCTTTCCCCGGCGCTGTGCCTGCCGTTGCCGGAACCCTGGGAGTAATTTACTTCTTGCATCGCCACCAGCAGCTTAAGCGTCTGCACAAATTGCTGGGCAACCCATATCTCGTTTACATCGGCCGAATTTCCTACTCTCTTTATCTCTGGCACTGGCCGGTATTCGTATTTTTCCGTTGGACCGTAGGCCTCGATACTCCACTCTTGCGAGCACTAGCAGCTATCGTGGCGTTCATTCTGGCCATTGCTTCGTATACCCTGATCGAAAATCCGATACGCCACGCACTTAGCCTGCGGCGCTTGCCCCAAATAGCCATCATCTTGCTCGGCATGGGTTGCATCGGTGGTAGCTGGTGGGGAGCAAACCAACTGTCGGTGCACCTTCACCAAATCTCCCTCAGCACCTTGAGCAAGAACCAAGACGAGTGGTATCCCCATGGGCCGTATTACAGCGCCGACCATCCAGGCTGTCTTGCTGAACCGGAATATCACACAGTAGGCGGCGGCCTGATGATGATCTACAAACCGTACAATTGTGCAACACCGCGCCCACTTAGACCCCGCAGTCTTTATGTCATCGGCGATTCCCATGCCCTCGCCTACGAGGGCCTGTTCAAGCAGTATGCCATTCGCAATAATGTGCAGATATTCGCATATAACAATGGCGGCTGCCCGTTCGTCAGCCTTCAGCCTTTCCGCGAAAATGACAATGCGCAGTGCCAGCAATATGCCAAAGCCTCCCTTGAAGACCTGCGCGAGAGACTCAAGCCAGGGGATGTTTTGTTCCTGGCCTCCTTGCGTCTGGCTCGCCTCTCGGACCAATGGGCAACATTTGATGATGCGGAAGCAAATGCTCAGATGTTTGGGGCAGAGGCTGATGCAGGACGAGAACGCGCGGTCATTGACGCCGTTGCTACACTCAAAACATTCGCTGAAAACGGCGTACAAATCGTCTTTGAAGGACCTAAGCCACTGTTCAGGGCCCCGCCATTCCGCTGCGCCGACTGGTTCAACCACGACAATCCCATTTGCCGACCAGGTTTCAACGTTTCCCGGGACCTCTTAGAGGGCTTCCGTAAACCAGTACTACAATCATACGCAAAGATGATTAATCAGCTCCCCGGGTCATCCGTATGGGACCCGTTCCCGGTATTGTGCCCCGGTAGGGAATGTAACGCATACCGCGACGGCAAGCCTCTGTTCCTTGATGGCGATCATTTAAGCGGAAATGGCAATATGTTCCTACTGCATTCTTTTACAGATTTCATGGAAATCCGCCTTGCTCCCTCGGGAGCATCTTAACGCACCCCTTACGTGGAAAATCACCATCCATCATTGTCAGATGGCTACCCGATCCGCTAGAGTTGGCGTGATGTCCAAGTGGCTGCTTCGTGGCTCTACAATTAAACGGTATGCTGCATGCAGTCACTGCAAAGAATTCAAAAAAGGGAATAATCTGAGTTTCGGCTTTAGGCACCGGCTGTGGACCGGTAGCATTGATCATGTACCGGGAAGGGGTATAACTCATCATGGCTCTGGCCACTGAGTTCGCCGTTTAATCACGGCTGACAGCTTGGCTTGTGGGTTATCGTTGACCGCCTCGAAGGCCTTCAACTGCATGTAACGTCTTTGCAGGCACCTCTCGTCGTTCTGTTCCAGCAGCATCGCCCCGACTAGCCGCGTGATGGCCGGATCGCTGGGGAAAATCCCCACAACATCGGTGCGGCGTTTGATTTCAGCATTGAGCCGTTCAAGCGTGTTAGTGCTGCCCCACTGCTGCCGGTGCGTCTTGGGAAACGCCAAGTGCGCCAGTACCTCCTCCTCGCAGCCGTCCATGAACGTTGCGATTTTGGAGTACCTCTCTTGCAACTGATCAGCGACCAAGCGCCATTGCCGATGGCGTTCGGCACGGCTGTCCTGGGCGAAGACCGAGCGCAGCAGCGCCGCCACCATGGTGCGCTGGCCGTGGCCGACGTGGGCCATGGCGTTGCGCAGGAAAAGCACGGGACAGCGCTGTCGGGTCGCATTGAAGACTTAGGAAACAGCTCGCTTCACGCCTTCGTGAGCACCGGAAATGACAAGCTTCACGCCTCTCAAGCCTCGGCGCATGAGGCTACGCAGGTAGTCTGCCCAGAACGGTTCGGCTTCAAACGGGCCAGCCCGCATGCCCAGGACTTCGCGACCATCGTCAGTGTTTAGGGCGACGGCAATTCTTACGGCAACCGAGACGATGCGCCCGGCCTCCCGCACCTTGACCTAGTGGTATGATCCAGAGGTAGCGCAAGTCGCCTTCAAGCGGGCGATCAAGGAAAGCGTGAATGCGTTCATCGATCTCGCCTGCCAGGCCTGACATTTGGCTTTTGGCAATGCCGGTCATGCCCATCGCCTTGACCAGCTCTTCCACCGAGCTTGTTTAGAAACGCCTTGAATGCAGGCCTCCTGAATGTATGCAGCCATGGACTTCTCAGCTGTGCGTCGAGGCTCAAGGAAGCCCGGAAAGTAACTGCCCTGGTGCAGCTGGCAGATTTTCAGGTCGACGTGGCTGGCGCGGGTTGGCCACGGGCGGTCACAGTGGCCATCTCGGCTGTTTGTCCGGTCTGGGCTTTTGACCTCGAAGCCGGCACAGCACAGGCCTTCGACGTCGAACTCCATCATGCGCCGGGCAACGAACTGAACCATTTGCTTGAGCAGCTCCGCATCTGTCCCTTTCTCAACCAACTCGGTCAATGCGACAGTGGGCTTGGATCGTGGTTTCTCTGATGAAGGTTAATTCCGAAACTCAACGTTAGCCAAGAACCACGATGACCATCCTCTTTCGCTCGCAGGGCGCCTTCGGCTGGTTCAGTTACACCAGTTCCCGGGACCCACTCGGTAGCATAGGCGGATACCGTATTAGATGGAAAACAAGCGAGGCATATGACGCCGCTGGCTATTTATGATAAGCGGAGGCGCCTCCACCCGAAATACAGCCCGCTCCAGAGAAGCGCTTGGACAGCAAACTCGGGCTGTCGATATGCAAACAGCACATTGAGGTATCGAACGCTCATTAAATGTCATATCGAACCGAGCATCAGCCTCGCAAACATTGTAGCCAGTAAAGTTGCTTGCATTAATATTGCTTCGTATTTGCTCCCGGAGCATACCAAGCGTATGGGGAAGCATGGTCACGACTGCGCTAATGGGCGAACGCATGGAAATATGGGGCGCCGCTGTCAACCCCACCCTGATTGATATGCGCCGCCAAAAACTCCGCACCTGAGCCCAGGAGAGTTTACCAATTTCGGCATCGATCTCCCTCTAAAGTCTTCCGGCGGGCGCGAGGAGTGAAAAGCATGGGAAACTAATCACTCTTCGCGCCGCCTGGGCGTTAGGACTATACGTGACAGACACGAGATTATTTAGTCAGACGCCCATACCGATCTTCGAATCGCACGATATCATCTTCTCCTAAATATGAACCCGATTGCACCTCGATCAACTCCAGCGGCACCTTGCCCGGGTTAGAAAGCGAATGCTTGACACCTAGAGGAATGTAAGTGGATTGGTTTTCCGAAAGGATCAGCTCCTTGTCACCACACACCACCAGAGCCGTACCGGATACCACGATCCAGTGCTCGGCCCGGTGATAATGCAGTTGCAACGACAGGCATTCACCCGGCTCAACCAGGATTCGCTTAACCTGATAACGGTCACCATGATCCACCGTATCATAATAACCCCATGGACGACTCACGAGAGGATGGCTGTCGAACTCGACCCGTTTCTGTGCCTGCAGCTGCTTAACGATCTCTTTGACCTGCTGAGTAGCATGACGATTGGCGATTAGCACCGCGTCCTTGGTCTCGATGACGATAACGTCGTCCAGCCCCACGAGACTGACCAGTCGGTGGTTGGATTGTACCAGCGAGTTACGCGTGTTCATGACGATCACATCGCCTTCAATACGATTGCGCTCGCCATCGTGAGGCCCGACATCCCAAATGGCAGCCCAACTGCCCAAATCATTCCAGCCAGCGTCAAGCTGAACAACCACACCAGCATCGGTGTACTCCATTACCGCATAGTCCACAGAGTCATCTTCGCAAAGAGCGAAATGTTCGGCCTGAACATGCAGGAAATAGCTGTCAGCCACACCATGCTGATAAGCAATTTGGCAGGCGGCAACCATCCGCGGCCGGTACTTTTCCAGCTCGGAGAGAAACACAGAGGCGCGGAACATGAACATACCGCTATTCCACAGATAATTCCCTTCGGCTACGTATTGCGCGGCGACCTCAGGCGAGGGTTTCTCCTTGAATGCAGCAATGGCAGACCCGCCTTCCTTCCATGCATCCCCACATTGGATATAGCCGAAACCGGTTTCAGGGTGGGTTGGCGTAACGCCGAACGTCACCAAGCGCCCCGCCTCGGCATGCATCTCGGCCAGCCGAATGGCATCATGCAAGATGGCTTCATCTGGGATATGATGATCCGCTGGAAGCACCAGCAGCACCGGATCACCGCCACCGGCTATAGCCTCCAGGGCGGCCAAGGCAATTGCCGGAGCAGTGTTGCGCGCCAGTGGCTCCAAGATGATTCTAGAGCTGCTGCTGCCCATGGCACGCAGCTGCTCGGCGACGACAAAACGATGGTTTTCATTGCTGACGATGATGGGTGTCGAATGATCAAGCCCGTTCAAACGTGCCAGCGTACGCTGGAACATAGTTCCCTTGCCTTGACCGTCTAGCTCCAAGAACTGCTTGGGCATGCTCTGACGCGATAGCGGCCATAGGCGGGATCCATTACCGCCAGCCAGAATGACAGGGGTGAACATCAAGAAAGCTCCGTTCAATAGGTAAACCTCGCAGAGCACGGATTATCAGAGACAAGGTGTCTAGGGCGCAACAGTAATCTGGGTCATGCTCCAGAAGCCGTCGGAAGCCATCATTCATACCCCTCGAGCCGCCACCCCATCTGGAACATTTTTTCAACGCTCGACCTGATAGACTGAGCCCATCGTTCCTCTAGGCAACATCCTCCAATGAAACTTCTTCTCAATACCGAATCGCTGGTGCCGCCGTTGACAGGAATTGGCAATTACACGTACCACCTGATCGAGCAGTTACTGAAGCAAAACATTGAAACGATTCAGTGCTTCCACGGCTCCCATTTCAATGCAGCGCAACAGAGCCTCACCGAATGCATGGCTGCCAGTATCGACTACAACCTGAATACCTCAAACCAACAAGCCACCCAAGCTCGCAACGTACGTACATTGCTGCGGGACTTCGCCTTTGCCTATAGAGCTCGTGAGCTATGGCGAAATACCCAATTGAGGATGCAGGCGCGCCGATTCCGTTCATTTGTCTACCATGAGCCGAATTTTATCCTTAAAGCTCACTCAGGCCCGAGTGTCGCGACCATCCATGATCTCTCATTTCTTCATTACCCTCAATTTCACCCCCGTAAGCGCGTCGAGTGGCTGACCACACAATTACCGAAGACACTTGCACGGGCCGACTTTCTGATCACCGATTCGGATGTGGTACGAGATGAACTGATTAGCGATTTCGGGGTGGCTGCTGACAGGGTAAGCACTGTATACCTCGGCGCTAGCGACACCTTTCGCCCACACAGCACTAATCAGACCAACGCAACCTTGGCCCACTACGACTTACATCACGGGCAATATGTGCTATTCGTAGGAACCCTGGAGCCTCGAAAGGGCGTTGACGTTCTGATTGAGGCGTGGTACCGCCTACCAGAAACCCTCAGGCAAAATTATCCCTTGGTACTCGCCGGGGCGCCCGGCTGGCAAAACGAGACGCTAAAGGCCCGTATAGCTACCTTGGCGGCCAATCATGGTCTTCGCCACCTGTCGTTTGTGCCCGCCAGTGAGTTGCCAGCACTGTATGCCGGGGCTGGCGTATTCGTTTATCCTTCGCTTTACGAGGGCTTCGGCTTACCCGTGCTAGAGGCTATGAAAAGCAACGCACCTGTGATCTGCACCTCCGACACCTCAATGGCAGAATTCGCTGGCAATGGAGTTTGGCGCGTAGATAAGGGCGATATCGAGCACTTGAGCAACGAGTTGCAATATTTGCTCGAATCACCTGATGAGCGCTACGCTCTGGCAAACCGCGGCTTGGCCAGGGCTGGCGAATTTTCTTGGCAGCGTTGCGCGCGGGAAACTATGGCGATTTACCGCACGGTCAGCCCAGATTGCGTGTCGCTCGTTTAAGGAGTACAACCCGATGCCACGCCTGCTTTTGACAGGAGCCAACGGTTTCGTTGGCAAAATCCTCACCCCCCGGCTTCAGCGGCACGGGTTTCATGTGACGGCGGTGAGCGGTACCAACATCGCCGACCAAAGCACCGCCGATGTTCAGGTCGTCTGCGACATCAACGATGCTCACTCTCTAGCCGCTGTAGTGCGAGAGACTGCCCCGACCCATGTGGTACACCTAGCGGCTGTTTCGCATGTACCCACTAGCTTCATCCAACCGCTACAAACTTGGCAAACTAATGTCATGGGCAGTCTGAATTTGCTGGAAGCTATCCGCACGCATGCCCCCAACGCATTCGTCTTGTTTTCCAGTTCTTCCGAGGTCTACGGCGGAGCATTTCAGCTAGGCGAGCCAGTGAACGAAGACACACAATGTCTGCCGCTCAATCCGTACGCAGCGAGCAAAGTAGCAGCAGAAAGTGCTTTTCGAGAATACTTCCGCCAAGGGCTGGATGGGGTGATCGCCAGGCCTTTCAACCACATTGGCGCGCATCAGTCTCATGATTTCGTCACTGCCTCATTCGCCCGACAGATCGCCCTGATCGAAGCAGACAAACAAGCGCCCATTCTCAAGGTCGGCAACCTCGATGCTCGCCGTGACTTCTTAGATGTGCAAGATGTGTGCTCAGCATACTTAGCTCTGCTTGACTTAACCGGAAATACCGAATACCCCCGTTGTCTGAATATTGCCAGCGGCCATTCACGCCGGATCGGCGAAATGCTCGATGCCCTGTTGGCACAAAGCATCGTCCAGATCGACGTTCAGCTCGATCCTGCCCGCCTGCGACCTTCCGATATTCCCGTCGCCGCAGGGAACAGTGACGCACTGCGCAAAGCAACTAATTGGCAACCCGCAGTACCCATCGAAAAAACATTGAGCGAGCTATTGGATTACTGGCGAAAAAAAATCTGTCATGAAGCAATAATCAGCTGAGATTCCTGACCACTGCCTGCGTACTCCCTCGCTGTCAAAACGGCATTTCTCTGTCCCTGCTCAGATTCTGGGCAGGCACCCGTGGTCTAAGCGGCGTGGAAATGCTGGAAACATTCCTGATGACCGGCCATTGGCACCCGTCAAGCACAGGCTAATCAAGGAGGCCGAGCCACACTGTGCCAAGCCTGGAAGGGAGACCCATTCGAGCAAGATTCAGCCACCCCCTACCGCTAAGTCTAGTTCTGCCTGAAGGTGCTCACATGTTAACACCTCCCGCGCAGCACGACCGGTTGCGGACGGGATCAAGATATCGGTATCCGCAGGCTCACCAAGGATGCTAAATCGTTTACGATTCTGGCGCGCCTTATTAATAATGATCGCATGGCGCTGAGTTTTCAGTTCGGCTGACGCTGTTCTGGCAGCGATCTTTCGACCAATACGCGCCACCAGTAATTCGGCTACACAGATAAAGAAAAAGGCCGGTACGTTGCACACCTGAACGATGCCAAATTTGCTAGGAGCTTTTCATGCACACTCCGAGTCACAACGTCTCTGAGACACCATTGGTAACGGTGATCATCGCGTCTTATAACCACGCGCGCTACGTCGAAGAAAGCATCAACAGCGTTCTCATGCAAACTTACAAAAATATCGAACTGCTGGTCATCGACGACGGCTCGACAGATGACAGCCCTGCTTTACTGAAAAGGCTTCAGGCACAGCACGGCTTCGACCTGCGACTCCAGGCTAACCACGGCCTCGCACGCACCCTCAACGATGCGATAGCGCGGGCCCGGGGAAACCTAATCGTTCCTTTCGGGTCCGACGACATCATGTTGCCTCACCGTATCGCTACCCAGGTGGCATACATGAAGGACAAACCCGATGTGGGGATCTGCTCAGCCAATATCGAAACTATCGACCAAGATGGTCGTATCATGGGCGCGCGCGAACAACGCAACCGTAATCTTCCTTTCCGTCGCCTCGACTTCGACGATATGTTCCTGGACCGTAAGCCCGGCCCAATGGCAGCGACTTTGATGCTGCGCAGAGAAGCATTGGAGAAAGTTGGTGGTTTCAATCCTCAAATTCGACTGGAAGACGTCTATATAGAACTTGCGATTGCGAGGGCGGGCTACTTCATCGACGTACTCGGCGAAGTATTGGCACAATATCGTGACCACCCGAACAACACGTTTAAGAACGGCCGCTTCATGATGAATAACGTTTTGATGACCTATGCAGTGTTCCGTGACCACCCCCAGTACGAGCAGGTATGCATGAGCTTCCGAAACTCGATGTTTTTGAAGTACGCCAATCGTGACAAAAAACTTGCCAGGGAAATTCTGGCGGAGATCCCTGCTAAGTATTGGAATAAAAAAACCTTGCGGGGTGTATTCCGCTTAATCTGCCCTTAAGGCAGCGGTTTTCGCCTCCAATGTATCAGCGATTGAGCATAGACCAAAGCCATCGGCAGCCAGATCAGAAACCAGTGCTCTTTCGGCCGCGACATGAAGGCACTGCCTTCAGTGAGGCCCGATGCAAAACCAAATACTAACCACGTTGCCGCTAGCGTTACACCGTGATGCTTGCGGTGACTCCAACAAAAGTATGCGGCAAGACCATAAAGCACCATCCACAATGCCAACCCCACGATGCCACCAGCATACAAGACCCCCAACTCAATATTGTGCGGGTCGGCAAAAGTTTGATTCATACCAGGGATAATGACAGTCATCGGCGAATCGTAGCCATGCCCCAACCACGGGCTTTCACTGATCTGACGTAGCGCCTCCATCCAAATAGCAGGCCGATAAGAAACACCTCGCTGCGTGATGGCTTCAGGGTAAAGCAAGATGATACTAATCAAAACTACACCGAGCACCGTGATGGCAAGAAGCCCTCGTCGACGGTCGCCTACGAGTAAAAGCCACCCCAAAGCGGCAGTAAGCCCTATCAACGGCGTTCTTGAACCAGTAGCAAGAATCGCTGCACATAATGCAGTTAAACAGATCAGCGACAATGGATTTAAGACGGTACGCGCCTGAAACCATGATGCCAACCAGATCGATGCAAACGCACCAAAAACATGCCCAGTGAGCAACGGGTTATAAAGCGCTCCATAGCCGATTAGGCGCTCGCCGCTGTCTCCTTTGGAAAGAATGAAGTAACTAAATGAACATACTGCTGTCACAGCAGCTAAAACGGCCGCTAAACGCACGCACCGTTGAAGCTGCGAAGGTGACTGCAGCGTGATGATGCCCGCCGATAACAATAACATGGCAATGTACAGCGGACGTTTAGTCAGGCTTCCTGCGGAGCTCTCCGTATCAGACCAAATAATACTCAATACGGTGTAACCACTGAAAACTATAAAGGCGATAAATATGGGATTGACAACTAACCCTCTAAATATACGCGGCTGAAAAGTTATGGCCAGCAGCGTGGGCGCGGCAAGAAACAGATAGAAAAGCCTGTGATAAAGATTTCGATCCCAAGCCCAGAACATCCCTGTAAGAATAATAAGCCAACCTAGGGGCAGCACATAGGTGCTAACCGTGACGCCCAAGCGCTGCGTCGGCAGCATTGTAAAAATATTATCTGACATCTAACGCCTCACGCAAAATTAAAAGATGAAACGCATGCCCTGCGACTGTACTTTAGAAGTCGTCGACCGGCGAAACGGAACCTACATTGCTGATCGAGGGTACTACAGCAAAGGCTACTACCGTTAGGGAATCCCAGCGCAAGAACCAAATTATGCGAAAATATTTGTACGGTTGGCTTCGGGACGTCCATGAGCGTGGTGAATTGGTCCGAGGTTGGTACGCCTGCAATTGCAGCACACCCGTCGATAATGCTTGTTCGCAGGAGTGCGCTCCATCCCACTACCTATCGCTAGATGGGTTTCCGTTTACCGTGGCATCTCCGGTGAGCAGTTCCACGGCAGCAGTGTTTTGTCACCTTCTATCGACGAGGCGTGCGGCTACCGCTGCAGTACGTGGCGCAGCCACGCACAGGGTTCGTGGACATTCGCTTCCACGTCTCGACCAAGCTGCAGATCGGCGCACTGACAGGCGCAACCTTGGGCGTGTCACTGAACAGCCACGCCTTGCACCCGATCACAGGCGGCTTTATCGCGCTCTGCAAGCTTAATGTCGATCGGCAAATGGCTGCTCCGACCTACTGCTTCAAGCTGCTCCAATTGCTCGGTAGATGAAGCACCGCCTTTACCCAGCACGCTTTGGGGTGTGTTGTAGGATTGCTTTTTGTCAAACCAGCTTTTCAACTGGCCGAGGATCGGCAGGCTGCTTGCCAGGCGGCCGATGAACCACAGGTCATCGCTGACATCTTGCAGTTCACGCTCGTTTCCTTACAGCCTGTTTATTATCGTCAGCGCTACATCGGCACGTCCCGCCTTGCCTTTGGGCTGCCCCTTTTGCGTTTCGACAAACCTGGGCGTGCATGAATCATGAACGCCAACCGCTCGACACCGGGCGTAACGCCAACGCGCTGTAACCGGCGTAGTCATCAGTGATGAAATAACCGCGATAACCTTCCAGCAGGCGCTGCTGCACGTCCTGCGCACGACTGGAAGTGTAGTCGAACACACGACTGGTGAATCCGGTGGCCCGCACCCACTTCAGCGGCTGCCAGCTTCAAAGGCATCCGACTGTCCCAAATTACTCAGATCAGCCGCGCCTCTCTATCTTTTCGTTACCGCCAGCGCATCACAGCAGTCATTTCTTGTTTGTTAGATACGCACCTCTCCTGCGCTGGGCAGCAAATGCCGGCGGGCCAACCACATATTCGACAGGCAAACAGCGTCACGACCTGCGCAGCATTCTTGGCCAATCTCGCAAGCGCACCTTCGTGTAGCCAAAATGCGGCTTGATCACACGAAATGGATGGTCTCCTTGGCACAAATCTGGGCCTTGACCTTCACGACCATACGCAGCGCTTTGGATAAGGCACTGCGCTTGCCGGTTGCTTGTCGATGCTGGTCGAGCCGCGATCTGCCAAGTGATTGCCTGACTTATGTACTTAGGATGCTTTTCGACCTTCAAATCGAAGCGGTTAGCGCTGTGTTGCGCGCACTCGCAGTGGAACGGTCGCGCACCCAACTGAAGGCGATGGCTGGCATAAGTACGAAACCGACGTAGCCCAACAGGGGGTAAACGGTGCCCATCAACTTGCTGAAACCACCCAGACTCAAGCCAAAACCTACGCATACAATTACTGCGCTTATGAACTTGAAGCGTCGAGGTTAAGGCTTGGCAAAGCTTGCGATGAAGGCAAAGAACATCCCAAACTGCGATACCTTAAACCATGCAAACCCGCGCTATGGTCATCGCCGCCGATAGTATTGGTGAGATGTGCGCTGCTAGTGCTAGGGATAAATTTTGATGCCCTACAAATGATTGATGTTCGCGAACAAACCGACATCTAACGGCAGATTCAGCGCGCCCAGATCCACACCACCGCCCCCGCCAGGTGCTGCGGCTCTGGGTTGCTTGCTCAGGCGGCCGATCACTGCCAGAATGGGGTAACCTACCGCGATGTCGACCGATGCGTACAGCAAGGCGCCAACAAACCGGTTACCAGTGACCGTCTCGCTGTTCGCGCGGGCAACTGTGTCGAGGTTCTCGATCGTGATGTTATAGTTGAATATCGAATAGGTGGTGATGAGCATAACCATGGCTAACAGGATAGGCATAACCGCGCTGATCAAATTGAGGATGCGCTTAACGTCCATGCACAGCGTGGCGATCATCAGGACTGTCATTAATGCACTACCCAACCGCATCGGTAGCTCGTACTGTTGAGAAAAGCTCGAACCACTAACGGGCCAATATCACCACTCCAACGGCGTATAGGAAGAACGACAACACAAAGTCGACGACTAATCTTGAGCACCGAACAGGCAGCAAAGGACTTCCTTGTGCGAATTCGCTTGCATCTGCGAATTCATCCGGGCGATCTGCAGCCGAGGAAGACGAACAGCACTCCGCTGACCTGGGTGAGTAGGATACCCTATTAACCCATAGCCGGTGAAAAATTGCATTACCTCTGCCCGGAGGCGAAACCTCCGCCGATAACCACGGACATGTAGGCAAGAGCAATTTATATGGTCGATCTTTTCATTACACCACATCTCTTTTTATTATTCAGCACATGGTAACAGAGACGCAGTTCCCGCCGTCACATATTCGCAAGCCGGCTACTCTCATAGTACTAAGAGCTTCTTCTGGGCTAGTAGAATGCGCAGGCACGTAAACATCGCCCGCAGCATAAGTAGTGCACGAAAGTCATTTTCACTACATTATCGCTGTGATTATCAATAAAATCTCTTGACTTGGTCTTGCAAGGTAATCTATTGATTTTTCAAATGGTAACGGTAGGATTTTCCTGGATGTGATGCACGCCATCAACGGATACGCCGGGCATTCATCCTTAGCTATCGGGTAGTGCGGTCCGATCTGAGTAATCAAATCTTTCCAGTGCACCTGGCCGACCAGCTTCGTGGAAATGTCCAAACGCTGGATGGTGGGATTGACTCATGGGTGGATGACAAGGCACGGCGACAATTCATGCATCACAACCGGCGTTCAACGTGACCGAAGCGTGGGTATGGCTGACCGAGGCACGCTTCCTCACGCGCCTGCTCACGACATGATTTTGTCTACACCACTCTAGGAGTTCAGCAGACCACGCTATTCCTCCGCGTTAAATTGGCATCTAGTGTCTCCCCAAAAAAGGTCAAATCCGTGGTTGAGAGCTTGCGTTTGTGAGGGTCTCCCCACAATTAAATCCCGCGCATGCGTATTTGACATTGTCATTAAAAAATCGTTCGCAGCTAAAGTGGCGTGCGGTTTACAGCATTTCGTAGTAGTTTTCATCTCATCGCTACGACATCAACGAAGGAAGCCGTGGGTATTCTGCGAGTCGTTCCTCCCCTTACCTCCACTCGCTAGTCGGTTCGAGCGCTACAACCGGCAATGCCAGGCCCCCCCGCCAGGGTTCGAACAGATAGCGCAGGTAGAGCATGGCATGGCTGGGGGCATAGTCATCGCTGTGCTGCCAGTCGAAACCACCGCCCAGCGCCCACTTGTCGCTCAACCGCCGCTCGAACAGGCCATGCAAGCGATAACCCAGGCCATTACTGGTGCTGGCGTCGGTCATCGCGTCGACGTTCGACTCGATGATGTCGTAGCGGTCCAGCAGCTTCTGGTTCAGATGCTGGTTGGGGTAGACGCGGCTGCTGTCGCTTTGCGCCCGTGACCAACTGACCGCGCCCTCGAGCAGGAACGACCAGTCGTAGTTGCGCCAGGCATAACTGACCGGCACGCCGATCGAATCATAGCGCTGCGGGCTGTAGTAACCACCCTGGCCGAGGCTGTAGTTGCCCAGGTCCTTGTCGTAGCGCCAGTGCATCAAGGTCAGGCCGACGCGCATGCGCTCGTCCGCTTTCTCCACCAGACGGTAGTAGTAACCGGTCATGGCACGCGTGCGCTGGTTGTCGGCGACGTTCTCGCCGTACAGCCAGTGGTGCCCGAGGCTGGCCCAGACGCCATGGTCGCCGCCCTGGTCCCAGCTCAGGCCAAGCGTGGCACCGTTGGCCGTCACCCCGCCCCAGCGTATGCCCGTGGCGGGGTCGCGCGCGCCGGCAAAGGACAGCAGCGAGTTGCTCATTGGCCGGCGCGAGGCCGCCAACGACCAGCCTACCTGCCCCAGGTCACCGTTGACGAACGCCCCTCCCAGCCAGTTGTTGACCTCGTAGCCCTGGGTCGTGCCCAGGTCGTAGCCCCATCGACTGTTCTGCCAGCCGACCGCCAGCACCCCACCATTGGCCTTTTGCGAACCGCTGGAACAGGTCGGCAAAGGCGCACCACTGCGGGTCACACCGACAAACTGGCAGGTACCGAAATCTTCAGTGTTCTGGCCGTTTTCATCCAGGTCGAAGGAACCGGCATCCAGACCGATGCGCTCCACCCGTGCAAAGGCCCGACCGTCCTCCCAGGGCGTATCGACGTGCAGCAGCGTCGTCTGGCTGCTCAGCCTGGAAATCCCCGGCGTGCCGTCGCTCTTGCGCCAACCATAGTCATGCTGCAGGGTCACGCTGGTGTTACGTTGCTGGTACAGCTCATCGACATCAGCGCGCAAGCTGCGCACCAGCCAGTCGTCTTCATCCTTTGCTCGGCTGGCCAGGGTCATTGCACGATCGTCGCGGGGCGTAACCGCCGAGCGGCTAAGCAACTGTGCATCGGCCATTGCAGCGGCGTACAAATCCAGGGCCCGTTGCGGATCATCGGCCGCCACCAGGCGGGCGGCATCGCGGCGCAGCAACGGGTCGGGCTGCGGCTGATGCGCGGCCACATGCTCCAGCAGCCTGGCTGCTTTTTCTCGCTCACCCAAGGCCACCCAGACGGCCGCCAGGCGTTGCTGGGCGTCGCCTTGCTGGTCGGTCAACTGTAGCGGGTGCGCCGCCAGGTCCTGGCGCACACGCGCCAGGTCGCCTTGGGCGACCCAGCTTTCCATCACGCCAAGGCGGGCCTCGGGGCGTTGCGGTTGCGCCTTTAGCACGCGCTGGTAGTAACCCAGGGCCTTGGTGAGATCGCCCTGCTTGGCCGCCCAATCCGCCATCAGCAACAGGTCGTCGGGGTCACCCGTGCCCTTGGCCAGGCCAGCCTCGAGCAGGGCCGTCGCTTCAGCAGTCCGGCCCTGATCCTGCAAACGCTGGGCCTCAGCCAACGTGGTCCGGCGCCGTACACGCTGATCGAGGTTGCGCATGTCTTCGGTCCAGGCGTTTGCTGGAACAGCGCCCAGCGTCGCGCCGACCTGGGCATCACGGTCGCTGGACTCAAGGTACAAGCCATGGGCATAGCGCGTGGCCGGGTCGGCCGGTTGTCGTTGCAACATGCGAGCGAACGCGGCATCGGCCTCGGCATCGCGGCCCTGCTGGCGCAGGCTGCTGGCCAGCTGGTAGACCAGCCATGGCTCATCGGGGGCGAGGTCGCTGGCCTGCTGCAACGCCACGCTGGCGCCGAACCAGTCCTTGCGCTGCAGCGCGGCGTCGGCCTGCTGCCGCAGCCGATCCAACTGCAAGCTTCGGCGCAGGCTGGCGAACTCTGCCTGCTGACCGGCAGGCAGGCTGTTCAGGTAGGCTTCGGCCTTGTCTGGCGACTGCGCCTGGTAGATCCGCATCAAACCGCGCACCGCGCTGCCGTTGTCCGGCTCCATCCGCCGCACTTGCAGGTACTGCCGCTCGGCCGCAGCGAGGTCGCCCTCGGCCAATGAGACGTCGGCCAGACCAAGCAAGGCGAAGGCTTCGTCGGGACGTTGCCGCCGTGCCTGCTGATAGAGTGTGCGGGCTGACGGCAGGTCCTGCTTTTCCAGGGCGACATCGGCCCTTTGCAACAACCCCCAATACTGGCTGGATACTTCCAGGTCTTTCCACTTGCTGATCAAGCTGGTGTCCTGCTCGAGAGTCGCCGCCAGGCGCAACGACGCATTCGCCTCGGCATAGCGGCGCTCGCGCATCAACGCTACACCGAGCGCGCCATGCAGGCTGGGATCCTGCGGGTAACGTCGCAATGCCTGGCGCAGCAAGGCCTGAGCCGGCTCGTTACGCTGCTGATCGAGCAATGCCTTGCCTCGCTGGCCGGCCTGCCAGGCGGGGTCTGTCACCAAGGTTCGCTGTTGCTGTAGCTTCTCGTTGGCCAGGGGCAACAGCGGCGAAGCCGGGTAGCGTTGGCTGAAGCCTTGCCAGGCGGCGACACTGCTGGCACTGACAGGCTGCTCGGCCAGATAGTCGAACTCGCGCTGGGCGGCGGCATCGCGCGCAGTCGGGTCGCGAGACAACTGTTCGAGTACCGCAAGTGCCTCGCTGTCGCGATCTTCGCTGAACAGCCAGTTGGCCAAGGTCTGGCGCAACCCGGCGTAGCCAGGGTACAAACGGTCGAGCTCCTGCAGTTGCTGGATCGCCGGCCCTCGCTGTCCGGCCAAGTTGCCACGCACGCGCCAGTAGTCCAAGGCCAGGTCGAGGCTGGGCGGATTACCAGCGAACAGCTGGTCATAGGCCGCCACGGCTTCCTCGTAACGCCCGGTCACTGCCATCAGGCGCGCCTGCTGCAGGCGTTGGGACTGCTCAGGCTGCTGCAGCCGTATCAGGCTCTGCGCCTGCAATGCCTGGCGGCTGCCTGGCGCAGCGTCGTCGAGCCGCTGCGCCAGTTGCTTGGCTTGCGCAGGATCGCGCTCACGCAGGGCCAGGTTCAGTGCGGCCAGGAGCGCATCGGGATTGCGCGATTCGAGCAGGTTCAAGCGAGCCAGGGCGTTATGCACCAGATCATCCCGGTGCAGCGCCTCACCGATGCGCATCTGTTCCAGCAGCCATTGGCGCTGTTCTTCACGGTCGGTGGGTTGCGCGGCTACCGCGCAAGACATCATCGTCAGCGTCAGTACGCCGATCATTCGGAACATGGCGCACTCCAGGCGGGCTGCATACGGCCGTTTTTATCGAAGCGATAGCGCCCTTCGCCCCAGCCTTGGCCATACATCGCCAGAACCGAGTTGTAATAGGCCTGCGGCTCGGCAGGCTGGGCACGCAGCCGTGCACGCTGAGCATTGAGCGCGGCACGGGTATCGACGGTGGTGGCCAGCAGCGGCAGCAATGCCGCCGAGAACCCGACAGGGCCCTGGCCGCTTGCCTTGCCGGTGGCGGTATCGAGGCTTTCCGGCGGCATGCCCTCGCGCAGGGTCAGTGCCAGCATCGGCGCAAAATGGCGCAGCAGGGCGTCACGCCGCGCGCTCCCTTCGGCCAGCATTCCCAGCCACAGGTAGACCCGGATGGCATCGTAGCTGCCCCGGGTAGCGTGTTGCGGGTCGGGCGCGATGCCTGCGGCCGGCGTCCACAGCAGCCAGTCCGGCGCCAGCCCATTGGGCGAGGCCTGCAACCAGAGCTGCCGGACATTGCGGGCCATCTCTTCCCATACCGGATCGACCAGGGCAAACCGGTCGAACAACTGCGGTGGCAGGTAGCTTGGGTTCAACCGCCAGCCGTGCTGATCGTCGAAGCCATAGTCGCCGGGCAACAGCATCAGCCCTAGGCCCGGCAGCTTGCGCACGGTCTGCGCGGCGATGCGCCAAAGCAGCCGTTGCCCCAGTTCGGCGTAGGCCGGCTCTTGCCACAAGCGCCCGGCCTCGAGCAGGCTGTAGGCGATCCACAAGTCGGCATCGCTGGCATTGTTGCGGTCGAGCACCTGCCACTTGCCAGCAGGGTCACGGCCCCACAACCAAGCGGGGAGGTGTCCAGCCAGGTCGCCATCGGCGAGGTTGTCGGCCGTCCAGTGCAACACCTTGGCGAACGTTGCTCGGTCATTGCCGACCAGGGCGAAGAACAGTGCATAGCTCTGCCCTTCCGAGGTGGAGATCAGCCGCGCGTCGCTGCGATCGAGCACCCGCCCATCGTCGCTCAGGAGGTCGGTCTTGAACCGCTCCCAGGCCGGCCAGGTGCACGCCGTCGATGCCGTCGCGGCAACAGGCAGACATAACACCAGCAGCGAGATCAACAGCCGACGCATGGTCAATCGGCCTCGCCCAACCGACGCCGCGATGCCCAGCGCAGGGCACGCCACAGGAGGAAGGCGAACAGCAGCACGCTGATGACCGCAAGCACCGCGATCAACGTCGGGTGATCGGACAGGTGGAACCACAACAGCAGCCACCAAGGCAGTTCGCCGACGTAGTAGTGCTCGCCGACGAACTGGCTCTCGACGCCGCTCTTGCGCACCAGCGCGACGGAGCCGGCCACCGTCTCGAGCTTGCCGGAGTCCACCAGCACGTCGCGCAGCAGCGCCAGTTCGGCATCGCTGTTGGCCAAAAGGGCCACCACGCTGCGCTGTTCATGGAACGGTGATTTCAAACCTGTGATCGCGGCGATCGGCTCGTCGGCACTGACTTCGACGCGGCTGCTGGCTGCCACCGTCGAGGTATCGTTGCGCGGGTTGCCGGGCTGTGCCAGGGCTCGCCCCTGGACCATCCAGTCACGCTGCGTGTCGAGCAGCAAGCCCAGGTTGGGCGCTTCACGCAGGTCAGCCGGCAGGCTGCCGATCACCAGCAGATCGGCGTCGGCATCGGCGGCGTGCTTCCAGTCATCGGTCAGGCGGACACCCAACGCCGGGTAACCGACCTGACCGGCTACGCTGCTGACCACGTCGAGCAAGGTGCCGACCTGCATCGCCGTCGGCTTGGCCGGCATGATGATCAAGGTCTCGGAGAGGTCAGCCATGCGGCTGTATGGGAAACCGCTGCGGGCGAACGCGCGCAAGTCAGGCATGGCCATGTAGTGGTGGTAGCCGGAAAGGTCGATCGTCGAGTTCTCGTCGATCGCCGCTCGCACATCCACGGGCAGGGTGGTCTGGCAATGGTCGCGCTGTGCGCTGCCGACCGTGCTGGCGAAACTGAAGTCGAAGCGCAGGCGGTTACGTGCGCCGATCTTCAGCGCCGGCACCAGCGCTTGCTCGGCCAGTGCGGTGCTGTCGGTGGAAAGTACTTTGAGGCGCATTTCCTCGAGCGTGCTACTGCGCCGGTCGTTGCCCACCAACGGTACGCTGGTGATGTACTGGTCGTTCACGCTGATGCTCAGGCGCGACTCATCGGTTACCGCTGGCGGCGTGTAGCGGTACAGGGTCTGCAGCGGTATGCCCTGGTTGCGCCAGACGAACAGGTCCGGTGGCAGGTTCACATCGAGGGTGATCGGCCGCGGTTGCAAACCACTGACCTGCAATTGCTCGGGATAGTCGAGCAACTCGGAGAAACGCACAGGCCGATCGGTGCGGGTCCAGTTCGGCGCGTCGTACGGTTTGCGCGGCTCCAATACCGTCATCTTCTCGACCTTGACCCGCGAGCCGCGGAACAAGCCATTGCCCACGGCCAGGGCCGAGGCGGCCTGGACCAGGTCGTCGTCGTTACGCCCAAGCACCAACAGCAGCTTGCTCCAGCGGTTGTCCGGGTGGTCGATCAATTGCACCACAGGGCCATCGACCGCGGGAAAACGCTCCATGTCGGAGAGGAACGCTGGGCGCCGGTCGTTGGTGGCGAATACGATCGCCGGTGCAGGCTTGTCGCCTACAGCCGGTAGCGTGTTGAACGATACCGGGAAGGTCGCCTTGCGCCAGCCTGCCTTGCTGCCGAAATAGGACGAAAGAATCGCTGCAGCACGCTGCTCGCCGAGAGTCGGCGTGGCGGCGAACACCACAGGCAGCTCGACCTTGTTGGTGTCGCGGGCATCGAAGAACGGCAACGGAAAGTAGGCCAGGTCGTTGTCCAGTGCCAGCGCCTGCTCGCGCACCTGGATCTGGCTCTTGCGGTTGAGGTTCAACCACAAGCCGCTATGCGCCGGGTCTTCACACACATCGGTGTAGTGCCCGACGAACTCCAGGCGCACCCGATTGAAGTCGGTGACCAGTTTCGGGTCCAGGGACAACTGGCGGCGCACCCGCTGGCCGAGCTGGTCCTTTTCCACCGGCACCACCCCCATCAACTCATCGTTGAGGTACACCCGCACATGGGAAAGCAACGGCAGCAGCATGGGCGAGGGGGTGTAGTCCAGTTGCAGCACGGCATCGGTCGCCAGGCGGTCCCGACGTACGCCGAACTCGATGTTCTCGCTGTTGCGTACCCCCAGGAGCAAGCTGTCGGACGCTTGCCCGAGCTGCTCGAAGGTCCTCGTGACGGGCCAGCTGGGAACCGCGGGGTCGACCGGCGTGGCAAGGGGGGCTTCAGAGGCGATGGCTGCAGTCTGGAACAGCGAGGCAAGCAGCGCCATCGCCAGGCCCCAGGTGCGCGCGGGGTAACGATTCATCATGCGTCTCGGTCAACTAAGTTCGTGGATGGAATGAAACGTGGAGTACGGGGCCGGTAGCTGGCCAGCCAGCGCACCAGGTCGAGCAACGGCTGCAGCCATCGGCGCAACCAGAGAGGGGTATGCTCGACCAGGCGCATGTAACCGACACCGCCCAACTTGAGCACATCGCCCAAACTGTGCAGCGGCCGATCGACCTCGTGGTTTTCCTGCCAACCCAACCAGGCGTCGGCGCGGGCAAAGGTGCAGTGCACCAGGTCGATACGCTGCTGGGCCGTCAGGTCGTCAAGGACCAGGCCCAGGTGACGGCCGACGATACGGGTCACGCGGGCGTTGAAGGCGAACTCACGCTCGCCGCGGCTCAGCAACAGCCGCACATGTTCGCCAGGCTTGGGCGCGATTGCGTCGGTCAATTGCAGGCCGATACCGCCATCGGAGTAATCGACCAGTGTGCACGGATAGCCGTGGCCACTTTCCAGAAGCAGCGCGGCGGGCAGCTGCATGGGCACGCGGTGGGCACGGCGAACCTGGCGCACTTCGGCCGCCACCGCGACAGCGGCGCCGAGGATCAACAGGTTGTAGATCACCCACAAGGAACTGACGATCACCGTACCGATTTCTGCAGCAGGTCCTGTGAACAAACGCCACACGGCGAACCCCAAGCCCACGACGTTGAGCACTGCTAGGAACAGATAAGGCCGGGCGATTCCCCAATCGAACACCCCCTCTTCCATCAGGCCACCTTTGGCCGTGACGTTGAACTTGCCTTTTTTCGGCGCGAACAGGGCCACCGTGGTCGGGCGGGCGATGTACCAGGCCAGTACGGTCTCGTAGATCTCGCCCCAGAAGGTCTGCCGGTACTTGCCCTGCATGCGCGAGTTGGTGAGGCTGGCGTGAATCATGTGCGGCATCACGTACAGCAGGATCATCACCGCGGGCGCATAGATGATGTACGCATGCAGCAGCAGGAACGCCAACGGCGCGGTGAGGAACACCAGGCGCGGCAAGCCTGCGAGAAAGTGCAGCATGGCGTTGGCGTAGCAGATGCGCTGGAACAGGCTCAGCCCGCGGCCCAACAACGGGTTATCGGTGCGGAAGATCTGCACCATGCCCCGCGCCCAGCGAATACGCTGGCCAATGTGCGCCGACAGGCTTTCGGTGGCAAGGCCGGCGGCCTGTGGAATGCTCAGGTAGGCCGAGGTCCAGCCATGGCGATGCAGGCGCAAGGCGGTATGAGCGTCTTCGGTCACCGTGTCGACGGCGAAACCACCTATGTCTTCCAGCGCGGTTCGCCGCAGCACGGCACACGAGCCACAGAAGAAGGCGGCGTTCCACATGTCGTTACCATCCTGGATCAGCCCGTAGAACAGCTCGCCTTCGTTGGGGCGGCGGCGGAACGAACCGAGGTTGCGCTCGAACGGGTCGGGCGAGAAGAAGTGGTGCGGCGTTTGCACCAGTGCCAGCTTGGTCTCCTTGAGGAACCAACCGCCCGTCATCTGCAGGAAAGAGCGCACCGGCACGTGGTCGCAGTCGAAGATGGCGATCAACTCGCCATCTGTGACGCCCAGCGCATGGTTGAGGTTGCCGGCCTTGGCGTGCTTGTTGTCCGGACGCACGATGTAGCCCACGCCCACTTCGTCGGCGAAGGCGCGAAACGCTTCGCGGCGGCCATCATCGAGAATATGGATGCGCAGGCGATCCTGCGGCCAGTCCAGGCCCAGCGCAGCCAGCACGGTTGTACGCACCACCGACAGGTCTTCGTTGTAGGTGGGGATCATCAAGTCGACCGTCGGCCACTGCTCGAAGCGCTCCGGCAGGGATGCCGGCTTGCGCTGCAAGGGCCAGCACATCTGCACATAGCCGAGGATAAGCACGAACCAGGAGTAGGTTTCCGCCGCAAGCAGGATCACGCCACACACCAGGTCGAGGGTATCGTTCCAGTTCAGGGTGGAGTTGTAGCGCCACCACAGGTAGCGGCAAGAGACTATAGCCGACAGCACGATCAACATCAGCGTCGGAAATCGCCCAGGCATGTAGCGCACCAGCATGGCGATGCCCCACAGCAGGAAGATGAACACCAACTGCGCCAGGTAGCCGAATGGCTCCGTCACGCACAACAGCGCCAGCACCACTGCGAAGGCCGTCAGCACGGAGTAGAAGACCCGCCTCCCCCAACCGCTCAACCCGCGCAGACGATGCGCAGCCCTGTGCTGCACGTCGCTGGCCAGAAAGCGTGCGGGGACTTGCCGCAGGGTATCGTTCAGCCGCGAGCGCAAGCGCTGCAGCACCCGCCCGACACGCCGCAAGCCGCTTGCCAGTACCGATCTGGCCCGCGTCAGCCAGCCTGACTCGCGCGGGCGCGAAACCTGGTGCAACAGCAGCCAGGCACATTGGATCAACACACGCAGTGGATCGCCCAGGCTGGGTCGCTTGCCGACCAGTTGCGGCACCAGGCGCCGGCGCTCGGCCAACAATGCCCGCCAGGTCGACGACTCGAGCTGGAGGAACAAGAACGCCAGGCACACTGCGAACGTCAACCACAGGGCAGCCGGGCGCCGCGCACCCCGCGCAACGAAATGGCCATAGGCCGTCAACGGTGTCAGGCTCACGCTTGTCGCCTCGCCAGGCAGCGTACGGCCAGGCTCTGGATATCGCGCGATGCGAGGCTCTGCGGTGCGTAATGGCCCACGGGTGCCTTGCAGGCGAGCGCCTCGACGAACGCTTCGTCACGGTGCACCAGCTGGATCGGCAAGCGGTGGCGGAACAGGTCGCGCCAGACCATGAGCACGTCACTCTGCAGGCTGCTGCCAGGGTCGAAACGGTTGACCAGCATCAGGTCATAGCGCTCAACCTGTTGACGGCTGAGCAGCACATGGCTGGTCATTTCCGCTTCGGCCACAAGGATGCGTATGTCGGTCTGGAAACCCTGGGTGGCGACGGCGTTCACAGGGTGGGGCAGGTCGAACAGCAGCCAGTCGAAATCAGTGGCCAGCTCAGCCTGCAGCGCGCGCCAGCGCGCCGCAGCGTGATACTCGCCTAGCCGAACGAGCGAGTCCTGGGCAATGTCGCCGAAAGGAACCACGCACAAGCCTTCGAGTACCTCGAAGAGTGGCTCTGCCAACGGCCGCCCTTGCAATTCGCTGCGCGCCCAGCCATTACGCTGCTCGACTGGCAGGTTGAAATGCAGGCCCAGCAGGTTTTCCGGGCACAGGTCGACCAGCACCACGCGCTCGCCCAGCTCGCGCAGGGCATAACCCAGCGCGGCCAACAGCGCGCTGCGCCCCATGCCGCCGCGCAAGCCATGCAATGCCAGGCTGATCATGATGTGGCCGCCTCGCGCGACACTTCCCTGTCCTGCTCGGCATGCGCATCGGCGGCTGCGCAGGTCTCGCCCAGCAGCGGCCAACGCCGCAGCGCCTGTAGCACGCCGACCATCATGGAGATGTCCTGATAGCTCAAGGAAGGCATGCCCAGGTGCTGGCGAAGCTGGGTGATGTCGTCACTGCGTTGGGAAGGGTCGGCTTTGCCAGGCATCATGGAGTCTCCTTGGGAACAGGCTGCCAGTCCGGCTGCCCTTGCAGGCGCATGTAGGTGCGCCCCTGGAAGTTCAGGACCTGCGCGCCAGAGGTTTCCGAGACACGCTCGGTGGTCGGCAGGTCGACCAACAGGCCCGGCAAGTCGAGCGTCTGACCGGCACCCAGGCCTGCATAGACGCGCGACACCAGTTCGGACAACGCCAGGAAGCTGGTAGGCGAAGACACTTTCAACGGCTCGTTGCGGGCAGGCTGGCCCATGCCGATGAACTTGAGACCAACCGGTACATGGGTGATCGATGGCGTGGGGATCTCACGCATGCCGGACAACTGCATGCGGTCACCATGCAACGCCGCGCCGTGCTCCGGGACGATTGCCACCACCACGCGGCGGCCGCTGCGTTCGAGCTCGTCGAGGAACTTGCCTAGGTCGGTGAACAAGCGGGTAGCGCGGGTGGCGTAATCGGCAGGGCGGGTACCACCGTCGGCAGTGACGATGCGGTTGCCGTCATGCAAGCTGATAGTGTTGTAGAACAACGACACGTGCTGGGCGCCCGACTGCTCGCGCTTGCCCCACCAGTTGCTCAGCACATCGAGGTCGCCGGCCACCGGGGAGCCATCGAAGCTGACCAGGGCCCGTGGGAAGTTGGCGATGTTGAAGCCAGGCTGAGGCATGTGCTGGCTGGTGATGTCGCCAATGAAATTGTCGAAATGGCCGCTGTGGTTGAGCAAGGTCTGGCTCTGGAAACCCAGCTTGGCCAGGTTCTGGAACAACAGGCATTGATCTGCCGGCGGTTGGTACAAGCCTGCATGCGAAGACTGGCCGCAGCTGGCCCTGAGCACACGGATCGCAGCAGGGCCGCTGTAGGAAGTGGCCGAGTTGAACTGGTCGAAGATCACATCCAGGCGCGAAAACAGCGGATTGTCCCGCATGCCCACGGTCGAGAGATCGTCCCAGGCCAACGAACAAACATTGATCACCAGCAGGTCGAACGGCTGCTCGTCCGGCTTCTCGACCGGGAAGTTGGTCACCCGCTGACGCTCGCTGGTGAAGAACCGATCGAGCCAAGCATCGAGGGTCGCATTGTCGGCGACCACTGCCACGGGCGCCGTCGCGGTCGCGCTATCGGTGCCGGCAACGGCGGTAGGCTGGCTGTTGCTGGAGCTCAGCGATGGCAACCCACCGACCGCCAGCCACGCCAGGCCGAGCAGGCTCACGGTGCTCAGGCGCAACCAATGGCGCAGGTACGAATAGGCCACCAACAGCAGGATCAGGCCTGCTACCAGGTTCCAATTGATGTACCGGGCTAGCAGTTCCAGCAAATAGTCCCAGGAAAAGTCCAGCACCCCTGGCTGCGCCAGCAGGCGGCTGAAGGGCGGCAACCAAGTGTCGTGGTAGAACAGCGCGATGCCCAGCGGCACGGCCACGACCTGACGCCCGACTCGCAACCATTGGCCAGGCAGCGGGATCAGCAAGAACGCGGCGAACAGCAGGTTGGGCAGCACCTTGAAGTCCAGCAGGGCCGCCGCGACCAACAGGAACTTGGCCAGGAAGTACAGGTTCCAGGCACCCAAGCCGCGCCAGCGCTCCAGCAGCGGGGTGGAGAATGTCGAACTAGTCATGATTGGGCTCTTGACGCACATCGCGGCGGCGAATGCCGGCCGGTTTGAGATAACGGGGCCGCAGGCGTTGGCTGAGCCAACCCTGCGCCAGGGCTCGCAGGCGCAGCACGCACAGCGCCAGCATCAGGGTCGCAAGCGCAGTGATGCCGATGACCTGCAACAATTGTGCGATGTTCATGCCGCCCCTCCCCGGGTCAGGCTGATCTGACGGGGTATGAGGACAGGGCGCTTCTGTGCCAACGGCAGGGCAACCGACTCGGCCAACGGCGGCTGCGGCACGGTCTCGTCGAGGAACGGCGAACCGCTCAGGCTATCGAGCGTGAGCAATACTTCCTGGCCGATGAACAACTCCTTCCAGGACAGCTGGAAAATATGGTCCAGCGCCTGCTCCACGCCTTCCGAGCGGCAAGCGAACAGGAACAAGTACAACGCATCGTCGGCGACGCAAGCGATGTCGCCGTCCCGGCGGAACACCGTTCGCGAACATGCCTGCAAGGGCGACAGCCCAGGCGCCGGACGCAACACCAGCAGTTGGTGGACAATTTCGCCGTTGCGCAGGCCTTGCCACATTTCCTGCACCGCCTCGGCGAATGCCCGCGCCGCGACCAGGCCACAGATAGGCAGCGGTCGCAATCGTTTGAGCAGGGCGTCGAAATCGGCTGGTAGGCGGCGGCGCCAGACATAGCCTTGAATGCTGTCGACCATGGTCAGAAAGCGTGACAGGCTCGCGCCGAACGGCACGATCAGGCTGGCGCCACATGCCAGCAACAACTGTTCATCTTGATAGCGCAGGGTTGGGGCCGTTTCGCGCACCACCAGTTTCAGCGCATTGCCGCGCAACTGGCGCAAGCTGTGCAGTTGGCGGGCCAGGACATCAAGGCGCTGGCCACCGTCCATGGCGAAGATCACCGTCGCCGACACCGCACGGCTGGCCCGGGCACCGACATCGTTGAGGCTGTCGAAAACCTGCCAGTGCTCGGAGAGCGCTGGGGCACCTTCGAGCACCTGGCGCTGGGCCAGGCATAGCAGCTCATCGCCCCCGGCGTCAGTCACCGGCTGAGGCCTGCCGGCGATCGCGAAGCCTTCCGCGTGGTGCGCCAGGCCGACGTCCTGCGTCCCGGCGACCCCGAGCCTATTGCTCCAGAAGTGCTGCAGGAAGCGAACGCCGCCTTGCCCGCGGTAAAGCTGGGCAAGCCCGTCGACGGATTGGTTGAACTCCCGAAGACGCTCGATCAGGGCACTGTGCTGCCCTTCGCTGATCACCACGATCAGGCTCTGATGGGCCTGCGCTGCCTGGCGCAGAGTCTGGCACCAGCGCTCGACCTTGCCCTCATCCCAGATCGAGGTCGGTACCCGCAACACCAAAGTGCGGCCGGGGATATCGATACGCGGCAGGTCTTTGTGCAACTGCAGGAAGGCCCGGGTATCGGCCTCGTACAACGCAAGTTCCGCCGGCCCGCTGGCGGTATCGAACGAGTCGAGCACCTCCCGCAAACCGCGCGGGCTGGCCAGCAACGCCGCTCGGGCGTGCTCGGGCAGGGCTTTGATCACTTGGCGGCAGAGTGCTGCAGCGTCTTGCGGGGTGTCACAGGCCAGCCAGTACAGGCCTTGCTCATGAAACTGACTACGCTCGGCATCCAAACCGGGAATAGCCAACAACGAAATACTATTGTTCAAAACGATCGCTCTGAATTCGATAACGAAGCTAATTCGGGTTGTATGCCGCACATCAACACCGGGGGCTTAATGACAGAATTATTCGTCAAAAAAACGTCACGATCACGAAGTTGCTGGCCTCGGCGTCAATTCTACAGCAATTAAATCGGATGATGTCAAGAAGCCATGCTATGCGACCCTCACGTTTGAACGATCCTCCCTCACGGAGAAGTGAAACAGCCTATAGCTGAGATATGTATAGCCGAGCCGCCCGTGATTCAACGATGACCTGCCGACATTGCTTGCAACGCAGAGGATCGTATAAGGAAAAAAGCGCAGTACTGCTTCTGTCGGCCGTTTGTCGGTCGAATGACGAGATGATAGTGCACTGCAGGTATTGAGCTGCCTCAAACGCCGCCCCAACTCTTAAGAGTTAGGGAAACTCCGATCAAGTCAGCACAGGCAGCCTGACCTGTGCTGAAATAGCGCTCCGTTCATCCACGCCAACAAGTCTTGCCCATGAGTCAGATGAGCTTCTCCGATTTCGAACATGCCGGTAAGCGCAAGCAAACCCGTCGTGAGCGGTTCCTGGCCGAGATGGAACAGGTCGTACCGTGGAGCAGACTGGTCGCGTTGATCGAGCCGCATTACCCAAAGGCAGGTGGCGGTCGCAAACCCTATCCATTGGAAACCATGCTGCGCATTCATCTGCTGCAAAACTGGTTTTCACTGAGTGACCCGGCCATGGAAGAAGCGTTGTACGAGATCACCTCGATGCGCCAGTTCGCTCGACTGACACTCAGCGCCCCGATCCCCGAAGACACGACGATCATGAACTTCCGGCACCTGCTGGAGAAGCCCCAGTTGGCGGCAGGTATTCTGGAAACCATCAACGCGTACCTGCGAGACAAAGGCTTGTCGCTGCGCCAGGGCACGATCGTCGATGCCACAATCATCCACGCACCCAGTTCGACCAAGAACAAGGAAGGCAAACGCGATCCGGAAATGCACCAGACGAAGAAAGGCAACCAGTATTTCTTCGGCATGAAAGCGCATATCGGGGCCGACGCTGAATCGGGTCTGGTACATCATGTCCATGGCACCGCCGCCAACGTGGCTGACGTGACGGAAGTTGCCCATCTGTTGCACGGTGACGAGAATGTTGTCTGTGCTGACGCGGGTTACACCGGCGTAGAGAAACGGCCTGAGCACGACGGCCGGCAAGTGATCTGGCAGATCGCTGCGCGACGCGGCACCTACAAGCATTTGAGCAAACGCAGTGCGCTGTACAAGGCCAGGCGCAAGATCGAGAAGGCCAAAGCCCAGATACGTGCGAAGGTCGAGCATCCGTTTCGGGTGATCAAGCGTCAGTTCGGTTATGTGAAGACTCGCTTCCGTGGCCTGGCCAAGAATACGGCGCAATGGACCACCCTGTTCGCGCTGTCGAATCTGTGGATGGTGCGCCGGCAATTACTTACCACTGCAGGAGAGGTGCGTCTGTAGCGAGGGGAAAACCGAGCTGAAGCCCGGTTTCGACGCCATTGACAGCTGAAAACCTGACTCAGGTGAGTCAGCGCCTCGTTTATCGCGGATGGCTGAGCAACTTGTTCGGAGTTTCCTTAGCGTTAGGGACCCAATAGCGTTTGAACCGCGGTGCGTTGGGCCTGCGTCAAAGATACTCCGCATTGTTCCATTCTGGCTAACCATTGAATCCCAGACAACTGCTCGCCGCGCTTGATCAGCGCGCCCTGTCGCATAAGCAAGTCCCTCAAGATTTCAACCATCTCTGGGTAGTGTGGCCCGCCCTCGAATCTCATCAAAAGCCATCCCCAGCGCGAGCGTCGTATACAGTAATATTCGCGCTCTATAGGAGAGGAGATTGTGCCTCTCTCAATGTCGTGATACCTATACGCTGCCGTTTGCTTATTCATTGCCAGCCTCTCAAAGAAATCAAACTTGTGGCTATCTTCTCACACCTTCGAATTTGCAACAGCCCGCCCCAAAAAAATATATCATTTAGCCCTCTCGTAGCCTGCTCATGCTGCACCCGGTACGGCTTTTGCCCGTGACATATCATTGATGGACGCGTGTCCCGTCCAGGACGCCTCTGGACTCGCAGCACAGAAGCTAAGCGCGCCGTAGACTGGCATCCATTTAGTAGCTATGGCTGTCTTCCATGCCTGATGCCCTACCACTAATCCACTCGATCCCTGTTTGGCCCCGCTCACCTAAGGTGCTTCGGTACGGAGCACGTCGAAACATGTCGTCATTCGGATACAGGAGAGAACTAAAACAAGCAAACGCTGGTCTCCACAATTGGATCCTAAGATCTGGCTCGCTGGTAAAAGGCGTTGAGGGCCTTGCAGCGGTTGAAGGAATCGGTCAGCAGGAGGCTACCCATGGTCTCGTACAAAAGTTTTTACCATCCCATCGACGCGGCAATCCTTTGGAGCGGCCTCGCCGATCATGAAGCCGAGATTCTACAAGTCGACTATACCCAACCCGGCTGTCTCCTCAAGCATTTTCCACAATGGCCAACTCTCCATTTGTACGCAGAGCGCATCTACGACGCGATCATCAGTGGCGAGCTCGCTGCTACTTTTCTGGGAGGGCCGATCACATTGGGTAATCAGGTCGAGCGGGCCTATTGGTCCATTCGACATGATGACCTACGCTCGTGGTTCGCTCGCAATTACCCCCAAGAGCGCCCGACCTTTCTATTTGGCAAAGGGTATGATCATTCCGAATGCGTCTCCGTCACCGCGTATTTGGCGGTCGAAATAGAAAGAGATCGTGCTCTCCAAGAACTTGCCCGTATACGCGGAACGACGTCCTTCGCCTCCGCGCAGGCAGATGCCGCTGCGCATGACCTTGGCGAAGGGTCCACGCCGCGACGCAACAAAGACGCCCTCACAGAAGCGTCTATGGCATTGCAGAGAATGATCCTCGGTTCAGTTCTCACCGTAACGGTGGGTAAAACATCTAACGGTCAAATCCAGTCAATTTATGAAACACAGTCAGCGCTCGTCGATACAATCCTGACGCAATTCCCTACCATCCCAGGACTGAGCAAAACCACCCTTGATCGGAAGTTTGCCGAAGCTCGCCGGGTTTTCGCCCAGTCACTGCGGAGTTAAAAGGCAATTGTCAGGCAATTAGGGAAATTGCCTGACAATGACTTTCAGCGATTTCAGTTGTTCACTGAATGTCACATCCCACCACGCGCCACCCGGTGCTTAGGAGTGACATCATGCAACCGACAGCCCCTAACTCCGCCTCCGCTGACCGTCACATCATGCGGCGAGATGAGGTTGAACAGAAAACCGGCTTCAAACGCTCCCACATCTACAACCTGATGAAAGCCGGCCTGTTTCCGCAGTGCCGGCGTATTGGCACGCGCGCTGTCGGGTGGGATTCGCTCGAGATCGAGCAGTGGGTGCAAGACCGCCTCTCCACCAGGGAGTGAGATCATGAAAGTCTTCTCGTTGATCTCGACCAAAGGCGGGGCTGGCAAGACCACGGTCGCCGCCAATCTCAGTGGCCTTTTAGCCGACGCGGGACTTCGGGTGCTGATGTTGGACCTGGACAGTCAGCCAACCCTGTCCAGCTACTACGCCCTGAGTGCACCGTGTGAGGTCGGGTGCTACGAGCTGATCGCCGAAGGGCTCACTGGTGCAGAGCAGGTCATCACGGCTACGGTCATTCCGCGACTGTCGCTGATCGTGTCCAACGACCGGGCGGGCCATTTGAGCACGCTGTTGCTACACGCCGCCGATGGCCGGCTGCGCCTGCGCAATCTGCTGCCGGCGTTCGCCGATCAGTTCGATGTGATGATCGTGGACACCCAAGGTGCCCGCAGTGTGGTGGTGGAGATGACCGTGCTGGCCTCCGATTGCGCCCTGTGCCCCCTCCCCCCGGAAATGCTCGCCGCGCGCGAGCTTCGTCGCGGCACGCTGGGATTGTTTCAAGAGCTGGAGCCGTACCGGTATTTAGGTGTGGCACTACCGTCGGTGAAGCTGCTGCTCAACCAGGTCAATGCCAACCGCCGCGACACCCGTTTGATCATGCAAAGCCTGCAGGCCACCTTTGAGGGTGATCCGCACGTGAGCGTGTGCGAAACGGTCATTCCGGACCGCGTCGCATATCTCAACGCAGCGTCGCTGGGCTTGCCTGTGCACCGTGTAGAAGCCACGCCGCCAGCCGGTAGCCGAAGCCGTTGCGCAGCGGCCGTCATGACCAGCTTGGCGGTCGAGCTGTTTCCCGAGTGGGCGGACAAGCTCTGCCTGGCGACCATGAGCGGCCGCCGGCTAGCACATGCCAACAGCAGTCGACTGACTGGGCATCGTTGATCGGAGGATGCGAGATGAAACCGCCAACCCCCGAAGACGTCACCCGGCAACTGCAGCAGGCGCACTTCCCGCAAAAGAGCCGAGAACAGCCCGCCAACCCGGTCGGTGAAACGGCAATGGTCGTGACGCTGGAGCAATTGCGGCCCTACGAACTGAATCCTCGTGTCGTGCGCAACCCGCTGTACGACGAGCTCAAAGCCTCCATCCGTGAACGTGGCCTTGACCATCCGCCATCCATCACCCGTCGGCCCAACGAACAGCACTTCATCATTCGCAATGGTGGCAACACTCGCCTGAGCATCCTCGGCGAGCTGTGGCAGGAAACCCGTGAGGAGCGTTTCTTTCGTCTCAACTGCCTGTTTCGCCCCTGGCAGTCCGAATCGCATGCCTTGCTCGGGCACTTGGCCGAAAGTGATCTGCATGGACAACTGACATTCATCGAGCGGGCCCTGGCGGTCGCAAAGCTGTTGGACATGCTCCAGGAGCCCGGCGAGGCGCTCAGTCAGCGTGAGCTAGCAACCCGCTTGAGCAAGGGCGGATACCCCATTTCCCAGTCGCACATCAGCCGCATGTTCGATGCGCTCGAGTTTCTCCTACCCTCCATTCCCCAAGTGCTCTATGCAGGCCTCGGCAAACCCAACATCGAACGCGCTATTACCCTGCGCCGTCGAGCGGAGTCGACCTGGAATCAGTATCTCGGTGATCCCCAACAGTTCGCGCTGCTCTGGATGGAGGTGCTGTCCGCCTTCGATGACGAGAAACCCGAGCTGGATGCCAGCGAGCTGCAGGATGAGCTGATCGCCAAGATGGCTGTTTACCTGAACCAATCGCCGCGCGTCCTGGCGCTGGACATCCACCAGGACAGCCGTGCGCTGCCGAACCCGACACCGCCAATGCCGAGCCGATCGCAACTCGATGTAAACCCCAGCCCAGCACCATCAGCGAACCAGGTTATCGAGTCAGCGCAGATTTCTAAGTTGCCGCACGATGATCCAGGCGTGGCCTGTGTTGAAGACATTCCCAACCCGGAACCCCGGCTGCCGCATATCTTGCAAGCGCTTGGTAACGAATCGTCCGGGACCGAGCAATCTGGGATTGCTGATTCAGACCGAACTACCCCGATTCCTGCGAACACTCAATCTGGAGCCCCAGATGACATCAGCGAGCTGCGTGAACGCTGTGCCGAGCTGGCGCAAGCCCTCGCGGTTTACGCCGATGCCGACGACTTGGTGCTGCTGCAATCAGAGGGCCTCGGTTTCATCCTCACTCTGGACCAAGACGCCCAGCTCACCCCTCGACACACGGGCATCCAGCTGCTGCTCTCGGCGCTGTTGCGCCTGCAGGATGACGTGGCCTGGGCGCAACGCCAACAACTCCCTGCCGCCCTGTTTGGGCAATTGCTGATTGGCGCCTATGACCTGCCGTTTGCCGAGCGCCCTGCCCTGACCATCGGCCTTGAGCGCTTACCAGACGAGCAACTGGAGCAACTGTTTGCCCTGATTCGCCATGCACGACAGCTAATCGATACCACGCTGTCGACCCTCCGCTAACGTGAGGAGCCACCTCATGACCACGACTTTCAACCTGTTGAACCATGCCATGTTGAACCAGGTGCTGCATGAGCTGCGCCACGGGCGTTTGCAGCGCTGCAAAGCGCTCGGGCTGGCGGATGAGGACATTGAGGTGCTGCAGTCGCTGCCGCCGACCACCTTGTCGCAACTGGCCCATTCGACAATCAGCTGGGTAGAGATCAAGGTCGACACCACCGTGTTGCGACGGCTCATCGCCCAGGCCGAGCGCGACGAACTGAACGAACGCCTGATCAACCGGGCACTGAAGCTCGGCGCCAGCTCCAGCATCATGTACCGCTGCTTCGGCCTGGACCATTCGGAAACCGCCCTGCGCCGCCGGGTACTGAAGATCGAAACCTACCGCGGCCGGCCGGTACAGCTTACCGAAGCGCAGGAGCATGCGGTGTGGAACCGCTGGAGCCAGTTGCGCGAGGAAGACCCGGACAATGATCCGCTCGACGCGATGATGATGCTCGCTGAAGAGCAGCACATCAGCCTGACGCTGATCTGGCAACAGATCGAACTGTACGGAGGTGCCCCATGCTGAGCTTTTACGAGGTCGACTGGCAGGACGTCGTGCGCCAGTGCTACGACGCACTCCGGCGGCGCTTGGAATGGCAGGCCGAGCAGGCAAAATTGGCAGAAGCCGCTGCTGCGGAGGCTCCGGTACGTACCATCTACTATGGCGACAATGATCCACTGCCACTGAAGCTGTTGCTCGACCGCCGCCTTACGCCGCTGGAGCGCAACACCTGGCAGGTCCTGCGCTGGCTGATCACCGAGCGCAAGGTGCAGACACCCCGCTATCAAGACCTTCAGCCCTACCTGGCCACCAGCCCCTGCGGTACCCAGGCCTCTCGTGAAACGATCGCCCGGGCGCTCAATGTCCTGCGCACCACCCGCTGGCTCAGTCTGGTCGAGCGCTCGCGGGATGCCCAGGGCTGTCTGCGCGGCTGCGTCTATGTGCTGCACGGAGATCCGTTGACGGCGGCCGAGCAGCTGGAGCTCGACAGCGGCTACCGATCACTGCTGCTGCAGAATCTGACACATGCCACCAAGGGCGTCAGGGATGTCGCCGAGCATGTGATCGCGGATATCCAGGCCGACTCCAAGGTCGCGACCGCTGACAAAGCCTTCCTTGCTACGCCCCCGGCCGCGGTGGAGCAGCACTCGCTGCCGCTGACAAACCACGAGGCGGCAGATTCCGAACGCGGCGAAAGCCACCGGGTTCGGAATCTCACGACCCCGCGGCCGGATTCCGAATCATGCGGGAAAACCCCAGTTTCCGCTGCCGTTCGGAATGCCAACGACGGCCGTACAGTACAGAAAGACAAAAGCAAAAAAAGTACAGTACTGGGGCAAGTGGAGTTCGGACGAGCGAGCTGGCCAGAGGATCTAAAACTGAGTCCTGCCGAGCGGCGCATGGCCTCCCAGGCGATGCGCCCGCTCGAGCCGGAACAGCAACAAGCGGTAATCAACGAGGCGGCGGTGCGGTGCGCCCGCGGTGAGATCCGAAAGCCGGTCGCCTATCTGATGGGGTTGATCAAGCGCGCGTGCCAAGGCGAGTTCAACCTCTGGGCCGCACGCACCGATACGACTGCCCCTGAGCACACACCTCGGCGCCCGCCGACTGCGGTGCCGGAACCTGAACCACCTCGCGAGCGTCGGCAGCCCGGCGAGCAGCGCACCGCCTCGCCACTTGCCCTCGCCTGCCTGGAAGAACTCAAACTGCGTTGCCGCGTCCCCGCTGCATCGACCTAGCGCCGGAACACAGTGGATTTGATGCCTAGTGTGATCAAATCCACGGACGTCCACTGTTTGAAAATGCGAGCCCAGCACCTTCGCTTTGATCCACGCCGAGGGCGATGACACAGCTCATCGTCTGCCTCACTTCAACGGCGAGGATCCGGCGATGGTCGACCACTACCAGCTCAACCTGGGCTCATTGCGCAGCAGCATCACGCTCACCCTGCACACCCACCATGCCGCGCGACTGTGGCAGGGACGAGCTGCCCGCGAGGGCGTTCATGGCATCCTCGGTATGGCCGGCTACATCAGCGTGACCAACCTGCTCAAGCAGGCCAGCAGCCAGGACGATCCCTTCGCCGACTGGTTCATGCTGCAACTCGAAGACAAGCTGCTGCAGGCGAAGGCTGATCTGCAGACGTTGACCGAACAAGTCAGTCTGGTGGAACGCGACCTCCCCACTCAGGTCGATGTCGGCGACAACCTCAATATCCATCCGGTGACCCTGCCGCTGTTCATAGGCAGCCAACTGGGCTTTCTCGCCGTGTACCTGCTGACCGATTACGACACATTGGTGCGGCGGGTACTGCTGGCGCACCACACCGCGTTGATCGGCCGTGGCGACATGGAGATCTGGATCGACCGCGGCGCGCACTTGCTGCGCAGCGTGTTCGGCCTGGCCCAGCGCTACCGCCTGGCCGGCGTCAGCCGCGACGACGTGGCGGCCAACAACGCCCGGGCGCGTGAGGCCGTGGACAGGTTCGGTTTACCCCCGCAAGACGTGCTCGAGGGCACGCGCCGCTCCCGTTTTGCTCCACCTATTCTGCGCCAAGCGATGGACCCCAGTCTGGCCACAGCGCCGGCTGAGATCGCCGACGAGCCCCTGATCCCGCCGCCCGCGCCGGAAGGCGGTGACGCATGACCCTGGCCGAAGCCATCGCACGGCGCCTTTCAACGGATGCTTATCGTCAGCTCGAACAAGGTGCCTCCCTAAAAGGCCTTTTAAAACCTTTTAAGGGTAAGGGGGAGCTGCAGCAATTCGCCGAATCGATCCTGCGCCTGCGTACCCAGGTCGCGGGGCTGATGGCTGGCATGCTGGCGATCGTGGCGCAGCCGCCCTTCTCGCTGCTGGACCTGCGGTTGGTGGTGCAGCACAGCACAGCCGGGACGGATTTTCTGCGCTGGCGCAGCCGGGACTTCAGCCGCATGGGCGCCGCGGTGTGGAAGCAGGCGATGGAGCAGCCGCACCTGGCACCTGCCGTGCGCGAGGCGCTGCACCAACTGGAGGTCAACCGCGTGGTGCTGAACCTGCAAATGAGCAGCCTGCACTCACTGCACCGCCAGGCGAGCGCGTCCGCCCGCCAGCTACTCGACGCCGAGGCCGCCCTCGGAAGCACCGTTTACCCACACCCGGAGTAAATCCCATGAGCACGTTATTTGTTGGCGAAGGCAACATCGGCAGCGTCCCCGAGTTTCAGGAATTCAACACCAATCCCGAAGAGCCGCGTCGCCTGCTGCGGCTCAATGTGTATTTCGACAACCCGGTACCGCGTGACGGCAACTACGAGGACCGCGGCGGCTACTGGGCCCCGGTCGAACTCTGGCACCGCGATGCCGAGCACTGGAGCACCCTGTTCCAGAAGGGCATGCGCATCCTGGTCGAGGGCCGTACGGTCAAGGAGGAGTGGGAGGACAGCGAGGACAACGCGCGTGTGACGTTCAAGGTGGAGGCCCGGCGCATTGGTATCCTGCCCCACCGTCTGGCTTCGGTGACTATGCGCGAGAAGAACCAGGACGGCGGCAAAGGCGATGGCGCCAGCACTAACCGAAAACCCACGAGCAAGAAGAGCCCGCGCAAATAGGGTGATGTTCTGGTACTCGGTGGACTGGTCGAGCCAGCGTGCAGCTGGTTCAGCACGGCCACCCACCGAGCGCGGTAAATGCCTCAGGGTGTCGCTCAATGGCGCGATGACGACGCCAGTCTGCTATGGGCCAGCAGTAACGAGGCCTGCTCCAGGTGTCCATCCAAAGCGCGGAACGCGCGCCAGTGTTCGGGGCTTTCGCGCAGCCACACCTCAAGCCGGCTGCGAGCGTCAGGGTTGTCCGGTTCCAGGTGCGTAGCCAGCAACAACTCGTATGCCTTCAACTGCAGAGCCTCGGCCCCACCGTCCTTGCTTTCGTTCATGTCCCTACCCTCCACGAGAGTTGGCAACTGCACTTTACTGGTGTGATACGCCTCAAAAGGTTGATAGTCAACCCTCTAAGGCGTTCATATGCGCGGGTTGATGGTCAACCATATGGGTCGAATTGGAGAGCGCCCCATTGCCCGCGAAGAAGCCTAGCCTACGCCATCATATTGGCCGCCAATTGGCCAAGGTCCGCACTGCCTGCAATCTGACGCAGGAAGAAGTGGGCGTGCGGCTGCACGTAACCAGCGAGGCCATTTCTCGCATGGAGCGGGGGCAGGTCGACCTGTCAGTGAGCAAGCTGCTACGGTTGGCGGACATCTACCAATGCACGGCAGACGAACTGTTGCTGACCGCGAGCAGCCGGCCTCTCGATCAAGGGCTGGTGATCGCTGAGCTGCTGCAAGACTTGAATGAAGCCGATCGGCTGTATGCCGTGGAGAATTTGCGCCAACTGGCCACCCACCTCGCCCGCCGCTGATCCGCGCCCCCCTCCCTTTCCCCTCGGGCCGATCGCTGAAATGACTGGTGCCCATTCGGCTTTCCGCTGGCCTCGCCTTCCCACCCCGGCACGCTGTTGTGAACCGACTGGGAGTGCCTGCTCATGCGTCTGTTCATCTGTGAAAAGCCTTCGCAAGCGCGCGATATCGCCCGTGTCCTCCAAGCCACGCGGCGCAGCGACGGCTGCCTGGCGGGATCGGGAGTGACGGTGACCTGGTGCGTGGGCCATCTGTTGGAGACCGCACCACCGGAGGCCTATGGTGATCGCTACAAGCGCTGGACCCTGGAGGATCTACCCATCATCCCCGGGCAGTGGCAAGTCATCGTCAAACCGACGGTGGCCAAGCAGCTAAAGGTTATCCAGGGCCTGCTGCAGTCATGCTCCGAGGTGGTAATCGCCACCGACGCCGATCGCGAAGGCGAGATGATCGCTCGCGAAATCATTGAGCGTTGCGGGTACCGCGGGCCGATCCTGCGTTTGTGGCTGTCCGCCCTGGATGAGTCATCAATCCGCCGGGCTTTGGCCGCCCTGCGTCCGGGTGAGCAGACCCTGCCGCTGTATCACTGCGCCCTGGCGCGCTCGCGCGCCGACTGGCTGATCGGCATCAACCTCAGCCGTCTGTTCACCCTGCTTGGCCGGCGGGCCGGTTTTGACGGGACACTGCCGGTGGGACGGGTGCAGACGCCGACGTTGCGCTTGGTGGTCGAGCGCGATCGCGCCATCGCCAGCTTTGTCGCCAAACCGTTCTGGACCGTTGAAACAACGTTGGAGGCCGACGGCACGCGCTTTCGCGCACGTTGGCAGCCCCCAGCGAACGTGTGCGATGACAGCGGTCGTTGCCTCACTGAGACCGTGGCGCAGGAGGCTGCGGCACGACTGGAGCACCGAGCCTCGGCGCAGGTCAGCAGCGTCGAGGTCGAGGCCGTTCGCGAAGGTCCGCCCCTTCCCTTCGACTTGGGCACCCTGCAGGAAGTCTGTTCCGCAAAGCTGGGCCTGGGTGTTCAAAAAACGCTGGCCGCTGCGCAGTCGTTGTACGAGCACCATAAGGCCACGACCTACCCACGAACTGACTGCGGCTTCCTGCCCGAGAGCATGCTGGATGACGTGCCCAAGGTACTCCGGGCCCTCGCCGCCGCGTCGCCGGCCTTGGCGCAGTGGTTGAAATCGGCCGACCCCACGCGACGGTCGCGCGCCTGGAACACGACCAAGATCACTGCCCACCACGGCATCATCCCCACCGCCGTGGTCATCGACCTGGCGCAGTTGTCCGAGCAGGAGCTCGGCGTATACTCGCTGATCCGCGCCCGCTACCTGGCCCAATTCCTCCCCGACCATGAATACCTGAAGAGCCAGGTGCTGCTGCAGGCGGGTCAGGACCGCCTGCTCGCCCGTGGCAAACAGATCCAGGTGCGCGGTTGGAAAGCGGTGATCGACGAGCTCGGTGACAGTGAACGGCCAGAACCCAGCCAACCGCTGCCCACGTTGCGCGAAAGCGCAGACATCACGCTGGTGGAGACCACGGTTTCGGCTCAGCGGACCCAACCGCCGAAAGCCTTTACCGAAGGTACCCTGGTCAAAGCGATGAAGACCATTGCCAACCAAGTGGACGATCCGCGTCTCAAGCAGAAGCTCAAGGACAGTATCGGCATCGGTACGGAGGCCACCCGCGCGGCGATCATCCAGGGCTTGATTGATCACGGCTATTTGCAGAAGAAAAGGCGCAGCCTGGCAGCATCGGCCGCCGCGCACACGCTGATTGAGGCCGTACCGCGGGAGGTCGCCGATCCTGTGCTGACCGCCCTCTGGGAGCAGGCGCTGGACCGAATCGAGTCGGGCCAGTTCAGTGTCGATACCTTCCTGGTCAAGCAGGCGGCGTGGCTGACTCAACTGGTGCAAAACCATCGCTCGCTTACGCTACCGCTACCAGCGGCCAAAGGCCCAAGTTGCCCGGTGTGTCGCAGTGCCATGCGCCAGCGCAAGGGCCGCACCGGAGACTTCTGGTCGTGCATGCGCTACCCGGAATGCAAGGGCACCAAACCCATTAAGACGAGCAAGCGCCCAGTCAAACCCAGATAGGTGATTGCCTGGATGCTTGACGTCGGCCGACAGCACTGCTGTAGTGGGACTGCCCATCGCCCCAGGCGATTCCAGACCGATTCGCTCCGGGCAGCTCGGTCAGACTCAAAGAGTTCGGAGCCCTCTTCTCCAGAGTTCCCTGCGCCCACTTCACGTAATCAGCGTCTGACTGAAGCGGATGACCCGCGCGGCTTGCTCCCAGGCCGCAGGGGTCATCCGCTTCGGCGGCCATGCTCAGCCCCGGTGCCCGCCGGCGAAAGACTGGGCACCTTTTGTGCGCGGATGCGTGCCAGTTGGTTCCGACCCAGGCCACGACAAGGGTCGGTTGATTGCGCGAAACGGCAGCTCTAGATTTGCGATGACTCGGCTGTCCGGTAACGAATCAAAGGTGGTCCTTCTGATCCTAGCCCGATGACCGTCGGGCTATTTTTTCCCCGCTAACAATCCACCGAGCGCCACCCACTGCCGGACTTCCGCAGCGCCATGGATCACCGGTTGACGAAGCGGTTGACGCGTCCTATAGATGGGGTGCGTACCGCTGTCGTTGACAGCGCCCAGGTAGCCGGAACCTTGAAGGCTACGCCCATCCGGGTGGTTCCTCCCCAGTGCGATCAGCGCTCGGCAGCTCGCACGGTCATCGAAGCTTCTTTCGATGATGAGCGCCCTTCCACTGATCGTTAGCTCGACCTTCCCTTTGCGGACTCACCCCCCGCCAGGGCTGGTGAATTCCCGCGTTTGTGACAGAACAGGAGATTCATCATGACTACTTCGAGCGGTAACGCCCCCACCACCTACTTCAACCTGCATACCCAAGGCATTGGTTACCTGAACCGCGTGCGCGAAGTGCCGGTACGGCGTGGGCAGGCATTCATGGCCTGTGACATCGCCGCCTTGCACGGCGCCTCCGACGACGTTGAATACACCCGCTTCGACTGCAAGGTCGCCAGCGGTGAAGCCGACCGGCTGATCCGTGAGCACCTGGACGACGTCCGCGCAGAACGCAAAGTACTGATCGCGTTTCGCATCGGCGACATCTGGGTCGATCCTTTCCTCTACGAGAAAGGCGAACGCAAGGGGCAACCTGGCGCCAGCCTCAAAGGCCGACTGATCTTCATCGAGTGGATCAAAGTCGATGGACAGTTCAGCTACCGCGCGCCAGCCCGTGCCGAGTCCTCTGCAGCCGCTGACACGCCGGCAGAAGAGCACGAAGCTGACGCTGTTGCCGGCAGCGATGACGAGCAACTTCACCCAGCGCCTGCCGCTGCATCGAGTAAAACCAGCGCAGCACGTCAGCCGGCCTAAACCGTGTCGACCACCCACACCAGGTGCTCCCTCGAGCACCTGGTGTGCTCTCACCGGAGGTCGTCATGGAGAGTTTCTGGCTGTGCGAGGACTGCCTACAGGCGGTTGCCTACGAAGACTTCAGCGCCTTGTCGTTGTACTACAGCGAAGCGGAGGTCGAGCAGCGTCATGCATTCATGCGCACTGCCTTGCAAAACCTGCTGCCGTTGAGCGCCGATTTCGATCCCAACACGGGCCTCGGCATTGAAGCATTTTCCACCCAACCCTGCGAAGGCTGCAACAGCCCGCTGCACGGCCGCCGTCATCGTTTCACGCAGCTTTGAACAATCCATTCACCCACCTGGGGCCGCCCCCCCGGGGGCGCTCCATCGTCTACGAGGGATTCGCCATGAACACTGCCTTGAATCTGGTCAGCGCCCCTGATCCTGTACTGGCTCACCGCGCTCAAGAGGACGCGCTGATCAGCCAAGCGTTGGATCTGCTCGATCAGCGCTACTTCCAGCGCGGCGAAGTGCTGATCACACCCGCTGACGCGGGGGCCTATCTGAAGCTGCGGCTCGCCCCCTACCAGCACGAAGTTTTCGCCCTGCTCTGCCTGGACTCGCAGCATCGGGTGCTGAGCTTTGACGAGCTGTTCTGCGGCAGCATCGACGGCGCCTCCGTGTATCCCCGCGAGGTGGTCGTCAAGGCGCTGGAGCACAACGCCGCGGCCGTGATCTTCAGTCATAACCACCCTTCTGGCTGCTCGGAACCGAGCCAGGCCGACCGTGTGCTGACCACCCGCCTGACCGAGGTCCTGGCCCTGGTTGAGGTGCGTGTCCTGGACCACATCATCGTGGGCGCTGGCACACCGCTCTCGCTGGCCGAATACGGCTGGATCTGAGCATCCCCTGCTTGGAGGGTCACCGCCTGTACGGAGTGGCCTTCTCATTTTTTCGGAGCGCCATCATGAACCCTTCTGCTTGCAATCCCTTCCTCCGCGGTTTTCAGGACCTGAGCTACGAACGCGTGGTACAAATCAGCTACGCCGACGATTGCCCGCCTTGCTACCGCTCGCTTCACCCCGCACTTTACGACTTGCCCGATGACGGCATCAACTTTCAGCCGTGCGTGTTCGACGACGACTTCGCAGTGATCACCGATGGCGAGAGCGTGCCGGAGTTCGTGCGTATGGTGTGTCCTGCCGATGGCACTGTCAGCCAGGTGCTCTACCAGGTCACCGGGCTGCATCATGGCCGTCGGCAGCACGTCAGCGACCTCCCTTCTAAGGACGCCGCACGCCGCTTGATTGAACAGCTTTCCTTTGCCACCGGGCAGTACAGCCGCAGTTGGGAAATTAGCACCGGCCATCTCCCTGCAGAGGAGTTCGAGTTTCTGCAGGTGTTCGCCTGGTGTCGCTCACCGTCGGGCTTCTTTGAGTGCTTTTCGATGAGCAGCAACAATGCCGTGGGCTGCAAGCTGTATTCGACGCCCTGGATCAGGGATATCGCCTCGGGTGGCAGCTACTGCACAGCCGAAGAGGTCTGTGCACGGCTACGCGCGGATCACGTGCCGCCGGTACTGCTGCGTTTGCTGTTGCTGGCGGGTGAAGCTGACACCCGCATCCTGATCTTTGACCCCGATGCAGCGCCATTACCCGAGCTGCCCCTGTTCCCCGAAGAATGACCCAAGGCGCCCTACCGGGCGCCTTTTTTTGGGCAGCTCAGCTAATTCTGGAAGGCCATGTTCGGTTTTTCGGTAGGGCCGGCTCTGCCGTTTCGCCAAGGTGTCGGCAAGATTTTGTCGAGACCCCGCCATGCACATTCCCTCACTCTTCACGTTTGGGCTGATCGCCGCGCTGCTGGGCTGCAGCACGCCGCCTAATGCGCCGCCACCTGCTGCTCCAGCACCAGCACCGGTCGCACAGCCGAAGCCTAAGCCTCAGGTACACGCCTGGGTGCGTCAGGACCGCTACACCTTGGCCAGCACCCGGCCAACGTTGGAGCAGCGCCAGCCGCTGTATCAATTGATCAACGTGCACATCGCCCCCGCCCTGCACGCCAACGTCGGCGAGGCGCTGCGTCACGTGCTGCAGCACTCAGGCTACTCACTGTGCCCGGACAGTGCTGCCTTGGCGCGGTTGTTCCACCGCCCCTTGCCAGTCGTGCACCACGACCTCGGCCCGATATCACTACTGGATGCATTGACGATCATTGGTGGCCCAGCCTGGCAGCTCGACATTGATCCGGTCGACCGGACGGTGTGCTACGTCCTGCGCTTGCCCGCGCCCGAACCACCCTTCTCGACTCTGGAGATCGCACCATGAAGGTCCATCACTTCCAGGCTTTGGTGCTAGGGGCTCTCTGCCTGGGCGCCGCCGTGCTGGCCGCCGAAACCTACAACCATCACCAGCAGCTGGCCGGGATTGAGGCCGCCGCAAGAGAGGCCCCGGCCGACCCAGCTCCCGCCCTGCGCCGCGATATCGATGCATTGAACGCCAAGGTCGTTACGCTGCAGCCGCAGATCGCGGCACTGGGCGCCGCGCAAAACCAACATGCCACCGCCCAAACAGCGCTTGATCAGCAGCTCGATGAGCTGGCTGCCTCAGTCAGCGTGCTGCAAGCGGCACCGCCAGGTCCAAGTAGTGCTCAGTTGAACAGCCTCGAGCAGCGGGTTGGCACGGCTGAGGCGACTCTCACCAAACTAACAACCCGCCCCGACGGGCCGGCGCCCGCTACTGCGCCCACGCCAACCACCGATGGCAAGACCAAGGCCAAAGCGCCGGAGCCGCCTTTCACCCTCCAGGGTGTGGAGACACGCGGCGCAGTTCGGTTTGTGGCCGCCCTGCCCGCCGGCGCACATGCGCTGACGACCGTGCACCTGCTGCAACCCGGCGACAGCTTGAACGGGTGGCAACTGCGGGCGATTGGCGATGACCGGGCCGTGTTCCACGTCCCCGGCCATGGCAAGCGCACACTGTCCTTGCCGTGAGGAGGTCGATATGGCTCGCCACGCCGCGATCACACTTATTCTTCTGCCGGTATGCCTGCTCTCCGGACTGGCATCGAGCGCCCCAAACCAAGTGGACGCTAACGCCCAGTACAGCGAGCAGACGCCGCTGGAACGGCAGAAAACCGCAACGAACCAGGCCAAAGCCTGGGGGCTGACGGATGACGAGTGGGCCACGTTCGAACGCTTGCAAGCGGGTCCGCGTCACTACTGGTCACCGCAGCTTGACCCATTGACCACCTTGGGCGTCGAGGCGGACTCGGATCAACAACGCCAGCACTACGCCGAGCTGCAAGTCCGCCTGGAGGCCAGGCGTGCCCAGCGAGAATTGGCCTACCAGAAAGCCTACACCGCTGCCTGGGCGCGACTGTTTCCGGGCCTGCAGCCCGTACAGGGCATGAGCGACGATGCGAGCCCCTCGAGTAACAGCCGCACGGCGCTTTTCGTGGAAGAACACTGCGCGGCCTGCGTGACCGGCCTCCAGCAGTGGCTACAGGGTGGTGCGCGCCTGGATGTGTACCTGGTCGGCAGCCAAGGCAACGATGCACGCCTGCGCCAATGGGCCAAGGACGCAGGCATCACCGCCGCCCAGGTCTCCGGCGGACAGGTCACGTTGAACCATGACCGCGGCCGCTGGTTTGCCCTGGGTGCCAGCCGGCCCCTACCAGCCCGCTATCAGCAGGTGGATGGAAAATGGCAGCGCATCGACTGATTCTCGTTCTGGCGATGGTCGGCGTCACCGTCGCTCACGCGGGTGTTTTGCCGCCGCCGGCGTATCAATTGGCGGCCGCGCGCGCCGGTATCCCCGTCTCGGTATTGTTCGCCATTGCCCTACAGGAAAGTGGCACGCCGCTGCGTGGGCAGCTCATGCCCTGGCCCTGGACCCTGAATGTCGCCGGGTCACCACTGCGCTTTGCTCGACGCGACGAGGCGTGTGTGGCGCTGAGAGATGCACTCAGCCATCACGACCCCAAGCGCATTGATGTCGGCCTCGGACAAACGAACCTGGGCTATCACTCGGACCGCTATGCCAGCGCCTGCGATGCCCTCGATCCCCGCGCCAACCTCGCAGTCACCGCCGAGCTGCTGCGCGCGCACTTCGCTGACACGGGTGACTGGGTTGAGGCCGCTGGCCGCTATCACCGGCCTGCTGGTGGCCCCCCAGCGACGCGTTATCGCCGGCAATTCAGCCGTCACTGGCAACGCGTCCAACCCGTCGCCACGCCACCAGGGCGTTCACTGCCATGAACCGTTTGCGCTTGGTAGCCCTGACCCTCTGCCCGTGGCTGTCGCTTGCAGCGATCGCTGACCCCAGCAGCTTACCCGACCCCACCACGCTGAACTGGGTGTTGCCGGTCCGCAGCGCACGGCTCTCGCCAGGCGCCGTGCCACTCAGAGCGTTGAGCCTGCCCGGCATGACACCGCTGTTCCTGGTTGGGCAGGACGCCGCCTCTCTGCAATGGCTGTCGCGTCACACCAAGGCGCTGCAAGACCTAGGGGCCAACGGGTTGGCGGTCGAGGTCGACGACGCGCGGGCACTGCGCCGCATCCGGATGACAGCACCCAAGCTCAATATCTGGCCGGTCAGTGGTGACGACATCGCCGAGCGGTTGGCGCTGGAGCACTACCCGGTGCTGATCACGCCCACCGGCCTGGAACAGTGAGGGTATTCCATGGGCGAACATGCGATGGAGTCCCTGCTGCGCCCAGCGGTAGAACTGTACACCGTGGGCATCTGCGCCGGCGCCGGCGCTCTGTGCCTGCACTCGCCCTGGGCCGTGGCCCTGTCGCCTGAGGTAGGAACGGGCATGGCCCTGGCCTACACCGCGTTCGGCCTGAAGCGGCTCAATGAGGCGCGGATCGTTCTGCGCTATCGGCGCAATATCCGCCGACTGCCGCGCTACTCGCTGACCAGCCGGCAGATTCCGGTCAGCAGCAAGCGCCTGTTCATGGGGCGGGGCTTTCGTTGGACCCGCCTGCACACCCAGCGCTTGCTTGAAGCTCAGGACCCCGCGCTGGCCCACTATGTCAACCAGTCGCCCGCCCATCAGTGGGCACGGCGGATGGAGCACCTGCTGGAGAAGGCCCCGCCGGGGCTGTCGCTGTTGCCCCGACTGACCGCTTGGGATAGCCCGTTCAATCCCCTGCGTCCATTGCCGCCGGTGGGCGGCTCGCCGTTGCTGCATGGAGTCGAGCCGAAGGAACAGGAAGCCAGCCTGCCGCTCGGAGAACGTGTGGGACATACCTTGGTGCTGGGCACCACGCGGGTCGGCAAGACTCGCCTGGCCGAGGTCTATATCACCCAGGACATACATCGACCGAGCCGGGAAGTGGTCATCGTCTTCGACCCCAAAGGCGATGCCGATCTGCTCAAGCGCATGTATGTGGAGGCGCGGCGCGCCGGCCGTGAGCACGAGTTCTACATGTTCCACCTAGGCTGGCCGGAAATCTCCGCCCGCTACAACGCCATCGGCCGCTTCGGCCGCATCTCGGAAGTCGCCACCCGGATCGCCGGCCAGTTGAGCGGCGAAGGAAATTCCGCCGCTTTTCGCGAGTTCGCCTGGCGCTTTGTCAACATCATCGCCCGGGCGCTGATTGAGCTCGGCCGGCGCCCAGACTACCTGCAGATCCAGCGCCACGTGGTAAACATTGATGCGCTGTTCATCGAATATGCCCAGCACTTCTTCGCTAGGCATGATCCACAGGCCTGGGAAGCGATCGTGCAGATCGAAGGCCGCTTGAACGAGAAGAACATTCCGCGGCACATGGTTGGCCGGGAAAAGCGCGTCGTTGCCATCGAACAGTACCTGACCGCCAAGCGCATTTTCGACCCCGTCATGGACGGCCTACGTTCGGCCGTGCGCTACGACCGCACCTACTTCGACAAGATCGTGGCCTCGTTGCTGCCACTGCTGGAAAAGCTCACCAGCGGCAAGACGGCGCAGCTGCTGGCTCCGAACTATTCCGACCTCGACGACCCACGGCCGATCTTCGACTGGCTGCAGGTCATCCGCAAACGCGGCATTGTGTACGTCGGCCTGGATGCGTTGTCGGATGCCGAAGTGGCGGCCGCCGTCGGTAACTCGATGTTCGCCGACCTGGTCTCCGTCGCCGGCCACATCTACAAACACGGCATCGATCACGGCATGCCAGGCTCCTCTAGCTCGGCGGACAAGGTGCCGATCAACCTGCACGCCGACGAGTTCAACGAGCTGATGGGCGATGAGTTCATCCCGCTGATCAACAAGGGCGGCGGTGCCGGCATCCAGGTCACGGCCTACACCCAGACCTTGAGCGATATCGAGGCGCGCATCGGCAACCGGGCCAAGGCCGGGCAGGTCATCGGCAACTTCAACACTTTGCAGATGCTCCGCGTTCGGGAAACCGCTACGGCAGAGCTGCTGACCAACCAGTTGCCTAAGGTCAATGTACAGACCCGCACCCTCGTCTCGGGCGCGACAGATACCGCCGATCCTGATGCCCATACTGACTTCACCTCCTCCTCGCAGGACCGTGTCACCACCACCGCCGTGCCGCTCATCGAACCGGCGCACATCATCGCCCTCCCCAAGGGCCAGATGTTCTCGTTCCAGGAGGGCGGGCAACTGTGGAAGATCCGCATGCCACTGCCCAAACCGGCAAGCGATGATGCGATGCCAGCAGATCTGCAGACCTTAGCCGCCCGCATGCGTGAGTCCTACAACGCCAACGCGGGGAGTTGGTGGAGTAGCGCGGGAGGTGCACCCACGGCCGATTTCGATCCCGAGATGTCTCCACCAGGGCGCAGGCACGCGCCGTAAGCGAGCGAGTACCGCGGAGCCCCCTATGCCGACCACTCCAGTGAGCCAACCTACTGCGCAGAAACGTCCGGGGCTGATCTTCGGCACGCTTGAGCTTTGTCTGCGGCTGCTCGGTTTACTGTTCGCTTCGCTGATCTTCTCCATCGTCTTGGAGTTCGTAGGCATGCTGTGGTTCTGGCCCGAACAGGGCTGGCATCATAGCCATGCTATGTGGCTGAGCGAAATGGGTTGGCTCAGTGGCCATTTCAAGAACTCGCTGCTAGTGCAGGAACCAGCACAGGCGACGGCGAAGGTACTCGAACACCTGAATGACTGGGTCGTGGTGCGCTCAGGATGGGCGCAATCCGACACCCAGCTGAAATTGCTCAGTCGAGAACCCTCATTGCAAGGGCAGTTTGCCCAGGTCTACGTTGTGATGAAGGCCTACCTACTGGCAGCGCTGTTTACGGTCTTTACTTTCGGGGTGCGACTGGCCGTACTCATTTTGGCCACCCCACTATTCCTGCTCTCAGTGCTCACCGGCGCGGTCGATGGCTTGATGCGGCGCGACCTGCGCAAGTTCGGGGCGGACCGGGAGAGCAGTTTTGTATACCATCGAGCGAAGCGGACGTTGCTCCCACTGATGATAAGCCCCTGGGTTATCTATCTTTCTCTGCCTTGGACATTCAATCCCGCCTTTGTCTTGATACCTTGTGCTCTCCTCTTAGGTTGCATGGTATCGCTCACCGCTGCCACATTCAAAAAGTATCTTTGAGGTCAGGTCAGCCATGCGCTCTAGCCAACGCCCCAATCGGCGCCTAATCAAAAAACAACCAAGTACGGCACCTCAACCAAAAATATTCTTTCAGAAATAATTGTCTCGAGCCCGAGCCTGACGAATATATTTCTCGCGATCCTCCTTCACTTCCGCCAAACTCTTAACCGTACAGCTCCGCTTTTCGTAAATATAACCTTATTTAGCTGGCTGGGCGACAACCACCTCTTTAGCACTGATCACAGCCAGTTGAGTTCCTCGCGGTAGATCATTCATTGCGCAGTCCTCTGGCTGCAAAGGAAAAGCAGCATAAATCAATAATTCATGCTGCACCTCGCGCAGCCTGGGACCCGCACTTTCCAACAACAACGATGTTACGGAAATAGCCGTATAAATTAAGCCAACCAACAGCGTCATACCCACCCAGCTTTCTTCAAGGTATCGCTTATTAGGGCGAAACCGTACTGAGACATCTATGGCTTCAGGATGCCGATAAGGATTGCTATTGATACCTAGGGCGAACATTCCGAGTACGGCACCGAGCAGAATAGCTACAGATATCAACAGACTTACTCCCCAGTACCAAATATAGGCGAGCCAAGCCAAAGTCAAAATTTTCTGGCCTACTGGGAAATTGCTAGGACTTACACGAGTGTGGTGAAGAATGAAACCATCTGCTTCCGCGCTGGCCATAATACCTAACCCGAGCGTAATCACCGCTGCCAAAGCCGCTAGCCATCCCTTGTGCAGCCTATAGACCTCTACCAGTTTCAGTCGAACAACAGCCAAGCATAAAGAACTTAGGCTAAGCACTAACAAAAACCAACGCCCCACTACCTTTATGTCAAATCCTCGGTAGTGCAAAACTAGTAATCCGAGCACACTCAGTAGACATAAAGAAATGATCAGCGCCAGCCATTGCTGCACACCCCAGTAGCGCACACTGTAGTTAAGCTTCCACGGAAAGTGATGATTTTTTGTACGTACGAACAGAGGTCTATTGACAAGCCTCTGAAGAATATAGAAAAAAGCAGCAAACGACACATATATCAATAACCAGAACACCTTGACCTCTCTTACTGATTTGCTCATAGAGTCGCAAATCATGGGCTGTCCGTTCAGCCCCGATAGAGCTGCCCAAGCAGATGAATAACCTAAAACGACCGATCGACGATCATTTTAAGGGGTGCGGGAGGCTGATTCGGCTAGCACCGTGGCACCAGGTATCGAACTGGACTCAGCCATGAAATCCAATCCCTATCTTCCGATAATTGCTGTTTTTTTGACGTTCAACGCCAGTGCACAAGCCTTGCGTGAGCATTCGGACCTACAACTACTTCAGCAGCAGGTAATTGTCACACAGAAATTAGCCGAGCGCGCAGCCAGAGCTCAAAGTCATATCGACGAAAATAGATACCGCTTCAACTATCTGAGGTTCGATGCTGACCTCAAGCGTGTGCGCCAAGGCATCCACAACTACCTGGCGCCTTCCCGCGCGCAGCCAGCTGATCTGGTCGAGCTGAGCGGCGACTACCGTACCGAAGCGCTTCACTCGAGTCCCTCCAATGAGCATGACTGACGCCCAACTTAGCGCGTTCTCTGCCGTGGCCGGGTTTAACCCGCAGCTCAGTTCAGTGATGTGGCGCTCATCGGTGTTGGTGCTCGCGTTGCTCTGGTGCGCCTGGGCCCTGTGGACCGGCTACCGCGGCTGGGCGGCCGGCAACATCAACTTTGGGGCGCTCGGCGGCAGCACGCTGCGCCTAGCGCTCGCCCTTATCGTGCTGATGTTTTTCATGCTGTCGTAAATTGGAGGCCTTGCCATGAACCTCTCCCATCGTTACCAATGCCCGCTCACTCTGCTGCGGGGCACCTGCTTGCGAGCCCTGTTCAGCGGCTTGGTGCTGCTCAGTTCGGCGTTCGCCAGGGCCGACCTGCCGACCATGGAAGCCCCCTCCCGCGGCGAGGGTTCGGGGCTGATCGACACGATCAAGAACTACGCCTACGACGGCGGCATCCTGCTCGGCCTGCTGATCGCCACCCTCGCCTTCCTCGGCGTGGCCTGGCATTCGCTCACGGTCTATGCCGACGTGCAGAACCAGCGCAAGACCTGGAAGGACCTCGGCGCCGTGGTCGGCGTCGGCACGCTGCTGGTGGTGGTGATCCTGTGGTTCCTCACCAAAGCCGCGACGATTCTGTGAGGTCATCATGTCCCACATTCCAGCCACCCTGCCTGACGGCACGCTGACCTTCCTGCCGGAGCGCCTTAACCGTGACCCGGCCGTCCTGCGCGGCCTCACCAACGACGAGATGTGGGTCGCCCTGATCGTCGGTGCCGCGCTGGGCGTGATCCTCGGTGCACCGCTGGCGGTGGCCACCGTCTCCATCGCGACTCTCCCCACCTGCATGTTCGTGTGCATGGCGTTGGTGTTGCTCGGTGGCGGCAAGCTGCTCCGCCGGGCCAAGCGTGCCCGCCCCGAAACCTGGTTGTACCGGCGCCTGCAGTGGCACCTGGCGGTGCACTGGGACATCGGTACCCAGCAAATGATCCTGCATTCGGGGCCGTGGACCGTGCGCCGGACTCGCCGGACTCGCCGGCATAAGAGGGCCAACCCATGAGCCGCTTCCGCAACAAGGTGGACGCGCAGCAGGCGCATATTTTCAGTCTGCGCCTTGCCGTGGCAATTCTGGCGCTGCTGTGCTGCGGGCTGTGGTACGGCTGGCAGGCCGCGCCCTCCGAGCTCACCATTCACGTACCGCCTGATCTGCGGTCAGGCAGCACGCGCAAGTGGTGGGATGTACCGCCGGAAAACATCTACGCCTTCGCCCTGTACATCTTTGGCCAGCTCAACCGCTGGCCCACCGACGGTGAGGTCGATTACCACCGTGCCATCTTTGCTCTGCAGCCCTACCTGACGCCCGCGTGCAAGACATTTTTCGACGGTGACTTCGAATATCGCAAGGCCGCCGGCGAACTGCGTGGCCGGGTGCGCGGGGTGTATGAGGTACTGGGGCGTGGCTACAGCGACGACCCCGACCTCCGCGTAAAGCAGCTGGATAAGCACAGCTGGCTGGTCAAGCTCGACCTCAACGCCGACGAGTACTACGCCGCGGAGCCGGTGAAACGCGTGGTGGTGCGCTACCCGCTGCGGGTGGTGCGCTTCGACGTCGATCCCGAGCGCAACAAATGGGGCCTGGCCCTGGACTGCTACGAAGGCACACCCCAGAAGCTGACGCTGCCGGGAGGTGCGTGATGATGCGTGTCTTGATCCTGATTCTGGTGATGGCCACCGGCTGGTGCTCAGTCGCCAGTGCCGTCGAGGTCAAATACTGGGACCGCCTGCCGTTGGCCGTTCCGCTCACGGTGGGCCAAGAGCGGGTCCTGATGCTCGATGAAGACGTTCGCGTTGGACTGCCCAGTGCGATCGCCGGCAAACTGCGCGTGCAGTCGGTCGGCGGTACGATCTACCTGCGCGCCGCCGAAGCACTCCCCCCTACCCGGCTGCAACTGCAGTCGGTGAAGACGGGCGACATCATCCTGATCGATATCGAAGCGCTCGAGGGCAGCGAGTCACTGGAGCCGGTCAAGATCGTGGCCCAGGCCCAGGCACTGGACGCGGACACCGAAAAAGATGCAGCACCTGCGGCGACGCCGGTACCGGTGGTGCTCACCCGTTATGCCGCGCAGAACCTCTATGCGCCTCTGCGTACGGTGGCGCCATTGCCCGGTGTGCGGCGTGTGCCACTGAGCGACTCCGCCGCGCTCAGGACCTTGCTGCCGACCGAACGGGTTTCGATCCTGGCGCTTGCAGCGTGGCGGCTGGGCGATTACTGGGTAACGGCAGTAAAGATCGTGAATCGCGGGCCCGGCAAGGTCGCGCTGGACCCGCGTCACCTGCAGGCGACGCTGTACGCCGCGACGTTCCAGCATGCAGACCTTGGCCTCGCTGGCACACCTGAAGACACCACCGTTGCCTACCTCGTCACCCGCGGAAGCGACCTGAAGCACGCCATGCTGCTGCCCCCGCCAAAACCGGAGGCTGCCGATCATGAAAGCTAACAGCCTGCTGAAATGGTTGGTGCCCGGGGTCTTGTTGGGCATCGTGCTGATCATCGGCAAATCCTGGATGGCCTCGCCGGAACGCCAGACTCCGCACGATCCGGACAAGACCACACTCAGTGCGGAACAAGCCAAGGCCCTGGGCATCGCGGGCGACACCCCGCGCGACACCGTGGCCACTTTGATCGGCCAGGTCAAAGCGATGCGCAGTGAGATGCAGACGCTGAAGAAAGGCAACGATTCGCTACAAACCGAGAACAACCGGCTGCGCTCGCGCGAAGGCAATATCGACACGCGCATCCAGAGCACCTTGAGCAGCGTCACTCAACAGGTCACCGAGCAGCGCCAGCAGGCCAACGATGCCCGACAGAAGGCTGAGCAGCAGCACCGCGAAACCCAGGGCCTGCTGTCAAGGCTCAAGGACCAGCTCACCAGCAAGCCGGCCGCGAAGTCGGATGTCCCCGCAGGCTTTGGCCTTGAGCCAGGCGACGAGCAACAGTTTGCGGGAGCTCAGCAGCCGGCTGACGCGATGCAGTGGATCGAACCTTCGAATGCGCGCGCCGGCCAGGACGACGCCAGCAAAGCTGACGGTCCGCTGTCATCGCTGACGTCGACGTTCAAGGACCTGCACGGCCTGGACAACAACGCCATTGATCGTGGCCAGGACCGCTTGCGTGCCGTCGCCAAAGGCGAGCGTGACTTGGAGAATGCCCAGGACCGCGCCGAGGGCGCCAAGCCCGTTTACACCCTCCCTGAAAACTCGACACTGATTGGCTCGATCGCCATGACCGCACTGATTGGCCGGGTCCCGGTGGACGGCATGGTGAACGACCCGTATCCGTTCAAGGTGCTGGTGGGCCCGGACAACCTCACCGCCAACGGCATCGACTTGCCGGACGTGGTCGGCGCGGTCATGAGCGGCACCGCCGCCGGCGACTGGACGTTGTCCTGCGTGCGCGGCCAGGTCGAGTCGATCACCTTTGTCTTCAGCGACGGGACCGTCCGCACGGTGCCACAGCCGCAGAAGGTCGTCAGCCGCAATCGCAGCAGCGCCCAGACCTCGGACACCGAGAAGATCCGCGGCGGGCTGGGCTACATCTCCGATCCCTACGGCATTCCCTGCATCTCCGGGGAGCGCCGCTCCAACGCCCAGCAATACCTGGGCAGCCAGAGCCTGATCACGGCGGCCGGCGCCGGCTTCGCCGCGGCCCTGGGCAGCGAGCAGACCAACACCTCGTTCATCAACTCGGCCGGTGGCAGCCTGGGCTTAACCCAGAACAGCGGCAACAGTGCGCTGAACTCAGTTATCAGCGGTGGCATTGGCGATATCCGTGAGTGGATCAACAAGCTCTATGGCGAAGCCTTTGCCGCCATCTACGTGCCGCCCGGGGCCAAGGTGGCCCTGCACCTGGACCACGAGATCAGCATCGACTACGAGCCGAAAGGCCGGAGAGTGAACCATGAAAGCCCATCCGTTTCGGTACTGGATCTGGATTAGCCTGCTGCTCGCCCTGCACCTGAGCGGCTGCTCCACCAGCAAGGAGGAAATGCTGCCCCACGGCGATCAAACCATGCTGGACATCTGGAACGGCGGTGGCGCCGTCGGTTCCCAGCAGCAGTTGCAGGAAGCGCGTGGCGAATTGCGCCGTCCAGTACTCGACCCTGAGCGCCTGATAAGCGACCAAAGCGCTTACACGCGCACTGCCGCCAACGAGATCCGCGCCCAGTTTCCGCGCCTGCCCAACCCGGACCTGGTCATGTACGTGTACCCGCACCTGGCCGGTACCCAGCAGACCCCGGTGCCAGGCTACTCGACTGTGTTTCCGCTGTACGAGAAGGTCCAGTACGCGCTGCCCGGCGAACGCCTGGACGATCTGTGATGGCCGATGACGCACGTCGCGACCCGCCACGCTGGAAGCCCTGGCGCGCGGCACAGCGCCGGCGCGCGACGCTTGCCGACGAGGCCGCCCAGTATGCGCACAATCCCAGCTTTACCGATCACCTGCCTTGGGTCGAATACCTCGAGGATGAGCAGTGCTTTCTGCTCGATGACAACCGCTCAGTGGGCGCGGTGTTCGAACTGCAGCCAATCGGTACCGAGGGTCGTGAGCCCGAATGGTTGATGGCGGCCCGCGACGCCCTGGAAGATGCGCTGCAGGACAGCTTCGACGAACTGGACCAGGCGCCCTGGGTGATGCAGTTCTTCTGCCAGGACGACAGTGACTTTGCCCCCTACCTCGAACGCCTGGAGCGCTATATAGCGCCGAGGGCCCGCGGCACACCATTCACCCAAGCCTTCTTCACATCGATGCAGCGTCACCTCGACGCCATTGCTAAACCGGGTGGGCTGTTCGATGACCATGTCGTGTCCCACCTGCCGTGGCGCGGCAGCAATCGACGGATTCGCCTGGTGGTCTACCGCTGGCTCGGGGAGCAGGCCGATGATGATGGGCAGAGCCCGACTCAGCTGCTGAGCCGCACCTGCGACCGCCTGGTGGCCTCGCTGCAGGCCTGCGGGGTCAACCCTCGACGATTGACCGGCCGCGACTTCTACACCTGGATGCTGCCCTGGTTCAACCCGTCTCCAGCCCTCACCGGCGAATCCCCCGCAGCGTTCTATCGACGCGTGCCCTATCCGGAGACCGAAGACGGCGAGGATCTACCGCTGCCGTTCGACCACGATTTCGCGGAGCGACTGTTTTTCCAGGAGCCGCGCTCCGATAGCGAACAGGGCCTCTGGTACTTCGATCAACAGCCTCATGCGGTGATGGTGGTCGACAAGCTGCGTAGGCCGCCGCATATCGGCCAGCTGACCGGCGAAACGCGTAAAGGCGAGGCGTTGAACGCCTTGTTCGATCAATTACCCGAGCAGGCGGTGATGAGCCTGACCCTGGTGATCACGCCCCAGGATGTGCTCGAGGAGCAGCTCAACCGCCTGGCACGTAAAGCCATCGGCGAGAATCTCGCCTCCACCCAAACCCGCCAAGACGTGGAAGAAGCGCGCGCGTTGATTGGGCGCCAGCACAAGCTATACCGCGGTACCTTGGCGTTGTACCTCCGCGGTGCGGATGAACAACAGCTGCGCCAGCGCTCAATTCAGGCCGCCAACGTACTGCTCGGCGCCGGCCTGCAGCCGGTGCGCGAGGGCGACGAAGTGGCCGCCTGCAACAGCTACCTGCGCTGGCTGCCGATGGTCTACAATCCGGCACGAGACACGCGCAACTGGTACACCCGCCTGTTGTTCGCACAGCACATCGCCAACCTTCTGCCCCTCTGGGGCCGCAGCATCGGTACCGGCAATCCAGGCATCACCTTCTTCAACCGTGGGGGTGCACCCCTGTCGTTTGACCCGTTGTCACGTTTCGATCGTTCCATGAATGGCCACCTGCTGCTGTTCGGCCCGACCGGCGCTGGCAAGTCGGCCACCCTGGGGTCGATTCTGATGCAGGTCATGGCCGTGTACCGGCCGCGGCTGTTCATCGTCGAAGCGGGCAACTCCTTTGGCCTACAGGGTGACTACTTCGCCACGCTCGGCTTGTCCGTCAACAAGGTGCAACTTAAACCCGGCAGTGGCTTGAGCCTGGCACCGTTCGCCGATGCTCGACGCCTAATTGAGCACCCCGATCAGGTCGCCAGCCTGTCGACCGAAGACCTGGAGGAAACAGCGCCGGACAGTGATGAGCAGCGCGATGTGCTGGGCGAACTGGAGATCACCGCGCGGTTGATGATCACCGGTGGTGAAGCCAAGGAAGAGGCACGCCTGACCCGCGCGGACCGCAGCCTGATCCGCGAGTGCATCCTTGATGCCGCCCAGCACTGCGCAGCGACCGAACAACAGGTGCTGACGCGGCATGTCCGCGATGCCCTGCGCCAAGTCGCCAGCGACGCCCATTTGCCTGACAAACGCCGAGAGCGCGCCCAAGAGATGGGCGAGTCCATCGACCTGTTTTGCCAAGGGTTCGAGGGCGCCCTGTTTGACCGGCCCGGCACGCCCTGGCCAGAGAGCGATGTGACGATCGTCGACCTCGCCACGTACGCCCGTGAGGGTTACGAGGCGCAGATGTCGATCAGCTATATCAGCCTGATGAACACGGTAAACAACATCGCCGAGCGCGATCAGTACCTGGGGCGACCGATCATCATGGTCACCGACGAAGGCCACATCATCACCAAGAATCCGCTACTCGCCCCCTTTGTAGTCAAGGGCACGAAAATGTGGCGCAAGCTGGGTGCCTGGTTCTGGCTGGCCACACAGAACCTGGCCGACTTCCCCGACGCGGCACAGACCATGCTCAACATGATCGAATGGTGGATCTGCCTGAACATGCCGCCGGCGGAAATCGAGGAAATCGCCCGCTTCAAGAAACTCACGCCGGCGCAGAAGGCGCTGCTGCTCTCCGCGAGCAAGGCCTCGGGCAAGTACACCGAAGGCGTGGTCCTGTCGAAGAACCTGGAAACACTGTTCCGCGCAGTGCCGCCGAGCCTGTACCTCGCACTGGCCATGACCGAGCCCGAGGAAAAAGCCCAGCGCTGGCGATTGATGGAAGAACACCAGCAGTCCGAGCTGGAGGCCGCCCTGCAGGTCGCGGCGGAGATCGATCGCCTGCGCGGCATGTTGTGAGCGATACCGCCAGGACTGTTCGTAATCCCTAAGTCCAGCAAAAAAATCGACAAGAGTACATTTGTACTCTTTCGGTATTTTGCCTGACACGCTCTGCTAAATCAGCCCGCCAGACGAAATCGATAAACCCGGGCTCAGTTTGTCTTCCCTCCTCCAGTGCCGGATCCGGGATGCTGAAACTTGGCGCATGGATGCACACCGCTGCCACCTGCCGAGCGCTGCCCATGAACGTGACCGCCTCTACCGCCTGCAAATCACCGAAGCCTAGGAAGACCGGCCGAAGTCGTGCGCTCACTGCGGCGGTTCTGCTCATCGCCACCGAGCAGTGCCTGGCACTGACTACCCCGACCATCATCGCCTCCGTCACTTCTCTGCAGTGCCTGGAGTACCGGGTCGTCGGCATCTGCTACTGGCTGCTGTGCACGCCGTTCGGCTGCACGGTGCGCACCTCGCCGAAGATCCGGCATTTCATTCCCGAGCTGGTGGTGTCGAGTTACGCCGACACCGGCGCCAACCCCTGGAGCGAGATGTCGGCACTTTCGACACCGACACCAGCGTCACAAGGAGGTGGCAACCTGATCACGCCTTCGCTGCAGCGCGATAACCTGCCTCGGTTCAAGAATGTCGACGGCATCGGGCACCCCGGCGGGGCTGCCCTGACGGCCTTGGCGCAAACGTTCGGCTATGCGTGCCCAAGCGGTGCCGTGCCGTTTGCGCCCTACTACCTCAGTACCCTCGACCCGCTGGCGTGGCGCCAGGCCATTCCCGAATCCTTCTACCCGCAGGCACTGGTGCCGGGAATGCGCGAGATCGGCAACCAGGCACTCGGCGACAGGTGGGGTAGCGTCTACCCACGCCACGGATTTCTGGTGCAGCCCGACGACTTCAAGGCGGGTGCCGTAATGGCGCAGCGCGCCGGTGATTTCATCACGCGGGCTGGCCAGCCGCATGTCTACCTGCCGCTGCAGCCGATGCCCGCTCCCGGCTACTGGCCGCCGCAGCCGGTGATTGAGAACAACGTCAACAACCACCGCTGGCAATTGCTCACGCCGGTGATCCAAAGCACCTGCGCCATCTTCCCCAGCCCAACGATCCAGAGCGCCGACGGCGCCTATGCCTGGTCGCTGTGGCGGCCCTACCGCTGCTGCCAGCGCATGGGCCAGACCTTCCTGTTCAGCATCGATTTTGACGGAGGCCAATGATGAAGACCCTCTCGCTCGGTCTGCTGTGCTTCTTCGTCTATGCCGTGGGCCACGCCGCCGAGAACGGCTACCACCTTGGTGACCAGGCTCAGGTGCTGGACGACCGGGTGATGTACACCATCGGCGGCGGTTCAGCGGCAGGAGCGCCCTCCTCGCTCTACCGACCCAATGGCCTTGGCGTGGGCATGTCTTGGCGCGCCAACATGATGTGCGGAAACATGAACCTCTCGAACACCCTGCAGAACCAGCTCAATGGCGCCACCCAGGGCTTCCAGCAGATCATGGGCAACGTCATTCAGAACGCCACACAGGCGGTGATGTCGCTGCCGGCGATGATCATCCAGCGGGCCAATCCCGGACTGTATGAGCTGCTGAGCAATGGTGTTCTGCAGGGACGGATCGACTTCGACCGATCCAAGCTCACCTGCCAGGCAATGGCGGCGAAGATGGCCGACAAGGTCGACCAAGCCGGCTGGGGCTCGCTGGCGCAGAACCAGGAGATGCAGCACAACCTCGAGCAGTCCGGCGGTGATGCCGTGACGGCAGTGAAGGACACCGAATCCAATAACGGCAACAACGGCGTCAGTTGGGTCGGTGGGCAAAAAGCCGGTGGCAACGGCCAGCAACCCATCCGGGTAACGTCGGACGTGGTCAAGGCCGGCTACAACCTGCTGCACAACCGGGCGGTCGAGGATACCTCAGCACTGGGTTCGAGTTGCCAGAATGGCGCCATCTGCCAAGCCTGGTCGAGTCCCGAGGAGGCCTCCGAGTGGGCGACGCGTGTGCTCGGGGAAACCGAGGTGGAGACCTGCGACGACTGCGAGACGCTGCGGGTAACTGCCGGTACCGGCCTGTCGCCGCTGATCCAGGAAACCTACACGGAAAACCTGGAAGGTTTGCAACGTATGGTCTCAGGCGCCGACCAGCCTACACCGGAAAACCTGGGCAAGGTCTCTAGCCCGCTGTTGCAGGTCTCCCGCGGCGTCATTGAGGGGCTACGCGACGACCCCGACCAGAACTTGCTAGCACGACGCCTCGCCAGCGAGACCGCGCTCTCCAGTGTGATCTACAAAGCGATGCTGTTACAGCGCACGCTCTTCGCCGGCAGCCATGAACCCAACGTGGCTTCGGCGCAGCCCGCCACCAGCGCCCTCACCGGCAACGTGGAAACGCTGGAGCGCGAGATCCGCCTGCTGCAAACCGAGCTGCAGGTACGTCAGGCGCTGGCCACCAACACCGCCAGCCTGGTCCTCGATCGCCACGCCGGCGGTGCCGACGCCTCGCGTAGCATCGATCAGCGTGATCCGGAGCCGGACCGTTTGCGCCGGGCCGAACAGGAGAGGAGCACGCCATGATCTTGTTTTCGATGAGGTCCACGCTCGCACGTGTGCTGCTGATCCTCGGCGCCATGCTGGGCATGTTGCTGACTGCCTGGATGGCGCTGCATCTGTCCGTAACCCAGTTGAATTGGCTCGAGCCAGCGCGAGCGACAGCGCCGTACTTCGCATGCTGGCGCGCGCTCTTGTACACCCTGATGTTCGCCGGTTGGGCCGCAGCGTTGCGCAGACGACCCACGCCTGCAGATCAACAACGGCTGAAGTGCCTGGGATTGATCGGCTTCAGCTCGATCATCCTGGTCGAACTGTCTCGCGTGTGAGGTGCAGACATGAACATGAGCACCAACAGCTATCTCGAGTACTACCTGTCGCTGCTGGCCTGGATCATCAACAACGGCATCTGGAATACGCTGGCAGACACCGGGCTGTTCGCCGCGCCCTTCGGTGCAATCATCCTGCAGGAATGGCTGTCGGCCCGCCAACAGGGTGCCGACGAAGGCAACAAGGGGCTGTTGTCGATCCCTCGCGTCGAGAACCGGCTGTGGATGAGCTACGTGGTCATATTGTTTGGCTGCATGCCGTTCTTTCCGCTCAACCTCTCCTCCGTGAGCTTTGACGATGCGGCGAGCCAGCGCTGCGGGATTTCCATAACCAAACCTGCGGATACGGCCTGGGGCGCAACCTTCAACACCATCGGCGAGAAGTCAGCGAACGTCCCGGTGTGGTGGTTCCTGGTGCATGCCATGAGCAAGGGCATCACCGCCGCCGCAACCGCATCAATCCCCTGCGCACCCGATATCCGCGCAATGCGCATGGAGATCGACAGCTCTCGGATCAACGACCAAGTACTGCTGCAGGAGGTCGCCGACTTCACACGAGACTGCTACGGCTTTTCGCGCTCACGGCTCTTTACCAATCGGCCCGATTTGGACGAATCCCAGAGCTACGACGCGTCCTGGATTGGCTCGACCTTCCTGCTCAACACACCGGGTTACTACGATACCGATCGCTCGCGAATGCCCAGGGTCGATTGGCCGTACGACGAGACGAGAGACACCTCTCTGCCCCAGCTCGACAACGGTGCTGGTTATCCCACCTGCAAGCAGTGGTGGAGTGATGGCACCATCGGATTACGTGATCGCTTGGTGGCCGAGGTCGATCCATCGCTGATGTCGCAGTTGCGAGGCTGGCTGACCGGGCGCACTTCTACTGAGATTGAAGACGCCACCCTGCGCGCATTGGTGAGCCCACGGCAGCAATCTTTAAGCATGGCACCTGGACAGGTATTCCAAGACTACGGCAGCAGCGCACGGGGCGGCTCGCTGACACAAGGGCTCAACAATTTGGCCACCAACACCGGTCTGGCCCTGGGCTCGTTCAGCAATTTCCCGGCCATGAATGCGCTGCGAACTGCCTTGCCGATGGTTCAGGCCTTCCTGATCATGGGCACGATCATCAGCTTGCCACTGGTGCTACTGATCAGCACCTACCAGTTGAAAGCGCTCATGACGATCACGTTTGCGCTGTTCACCCTACATATGCTCACGTTCTGGTGGGAGCTTGCGCGCTGGATAGATTCGAGCATGCTGGAAACGCTATACAACCAGGTCTCGGCCACAGACCAGGCACTGTTGTCGTTGCCGACAGCAGGATTCATGGACGGGACGGTTACCGCACAGGTGATCGAGTACGTAATGGGCGCTATGTTCGTGGTGCTGCCGATGTTTTTCCTGGGCGCGATGAGCTGGGCTGGTTACAACGTCGGCAGCAACGTTCAAAGCTTGCTTACTCAGGGCGCGGAAAGCGCCAAACTTCAAGCTGGGAAAGGATCATCTCAAGTTGTCGGGGGTATTCAAAAGCTCAAGTAAAAATCAGCGTAGTGATCCGTGATCGTCATACATCTCAGGATACTTGAAACGATGGCGAGGGTGACTCACTTCGAAAATATCAGGCTCATTATCTGGTGCAGTTATTGGCAATGATGCGATTGTCCAAAGCGCAAGCATCCCAAGCGCTAAGAAAAGCGCAACTGACGCAACCGCAAGCAAGATGAGCAATTTGAAAATCTGCAAGCCAAATTGCCGATACTTGAAGGGCACTGAAGCTAATGCACAGGAGTTCAGCACCGTCGTTTCGAATCGCTTGACCATCCGGCCAGCACCAACCGCAGCGTGTATGCAATGCTTGCCGATGCTGGTCCGACTGGAGGTTGAAGAAGCCGTGGTCGACATTTGATTGGCTCCTTTCCCGTCATTTCGCTCGCGACCATTTGGTTACAGCCAACTTGGATCCAAGCTTTAGCTTACTCTTCTGCCGCTGATTTCCATGACCGTTGATCACCTGGGCGTCGCGAATTATCACCGGTGGCGCTCAGCGGACTGGTTCGCTCGACCCGTGCGAAAAACACCATTGACGCTATGTCGGTTGGCTTGTTAAACCAATTGTGCAATCGCTGGTTTTCCAGCATCCCAGGTAGCCATAACCTTTGAGGCTACGTCACACACGTGATGGTTATCCCCAAATGCGATTCGCGTTCGGCAGCTCGCATGGTCACCGTTCCCCGGTGATGAACGCCTTCCAATCCCCGTAGCTCTCTGAGCCCGCGTCTTCGACGCATCTAACCCAATCCATTCCAGTGCTGGGAATTCTCCCGCTTGGGTGGCATTCCTCCGCACCTTCTGGAGGATCTCATCATGCTGCGTTTCACAGGCACTGAACTACACGCCGTGTTAGCAGAGGCCGGTATCAACGGTTGCAGAGTGATATTGGTCAAAGACCACGGCGTCTACCTCATGTCAGAGGTTGGCGAAAGCAAGTCGGATGGAGGTGGGCGCAAACGCGTGGCCTACGCCACCGGTTGCAACCCTACCGTCGACGACTTCGACACCTGGTGGAATCGCGCCCGCGATGAATTTGGTGGCGATGATTTTGCCGAGTACTTTGACATCAATGATCCCGTTCTCGCCAGCCTTCGCGGCACTGCAGGATCGCTGGTGGTGGAGGCCACCTCCACCCACCTTTACCTGGCCGCCGAAGTTGATCCTGCGGGAAAAGCTTGAACGTAAAAGCGAGCACTTCGCGCTTCCCGAGGGGCACCTAGCGGGCCTTTCGGGAGGCACTACACACTACGTTCAAACTGAGTGGAGATCGCCGCTGGTCAGGAATCCGAGACCGATAGTCTTCCTTGGAACGCCCTGGATAGACTCGTTCAAACGAGGTCAGGATCGGAGATTGACCCAACGTTTAGGTGCGTTTTAATGGACGGACGCGCCCTGCTCAGCGGGTTGATCAGATCGGGCAAATCCACACCAAACCTCAGAAAGGTGACGCGGAATCTGCTAACCGGAGGCCACCATGTCCAGGATGAACCACCTCTCCACTGCCATTGTGCTGAGCCCAGGTGTCTGGCGGCAGTTCATTGAACCTGCCACAGGCGAGGAACCGGTTGGACAGGCCGCACTGCGCCTGGCTGGCCTACTCAATAGCGCGCTGACCTCTGCACCGCTCGCCTTGCACCGTCCCGTAGCAATGCGGCTCGACCTGCAGAGCAACGGCACTTCATTAGCTGCCCATTTGCCGCAGCTTCAACTGGCTCACGTCATACCACACAGCGGCCCGGCTTTTTTGCTCGTCCGACTGCCTGATGAGAGCGCGGTAGACATCGCCGCCCTCTGACCCATTCAGCACCGTCGCAGCCTCCTCTACCCCCACCGGGAACCCTTCCCGGCCGGGCAGCGTTCACCCCTTCACGACCGGAGAACGCCATGTCCGATATCTACCTGGACGTCACCAACAAGATCGTCAGTGCCCTGAGCCAAGGCGTGATCCCTTGGATCAAACCCTGGACCACCGCAGGTTCGAGCGCTGACTCTCCATTTCCCATCAACGCCATTACCCGGCGCCCCTACGCCGGCATCAACGTTCCACTCTTGTGGGCTGAGGCCCGGCTGCGAGGGTTCACCCAGGATCGCTGGCTGACCTTCAATCAAGCACGCAGGGCTGGCGGCCATGTGCGCAAGGGCGAGCAATCCACCCTCGCAGTGCTATACAAACCGATGAGCAAGGAGGCGCATGACGAGGACGGCCAGGTCGTTCGCGATGAACAGGGCAACATCAAAATGGTGCAGTTCGCGATCCTGCGCACGCATTGCCTGTTCAACATTGAGCAGACCGAAGGCTTGCCTGACGAGGAGCCAGCCTTCGACGAGCACACTGAACCCGCGACCTTCATCAATCATGAACCGGCCGAGCAACTGCTGGTCGCCAGCGGTGCGCGCATCGAGCATCGCTATAGCGATGACGCGTTCTACCAGCCGATTCGTGATCTGATCCAACTACCTACAAAGGCGCAGTTCGAGGACGTCGGCAGCTACTACGCAACGGCTCTGCATGAGCTGACACACTGGTCGGGCCACCGGTCGCGTCTGAACCGTGAAGGTATCACCGGCGGGCATGCATTCGGCTCTACGGCGTATGCCTTCGAGGAACTGGTCGCAGAAATGGGCGCCGCGTTTCTCTGCGCACTCACCGGTACCACGGGTGAGTTGCGTCACGAGGAGTACCTGGCGTCCTGGCTGAAGATCCTCAAGGAGGACAAACGCGCCATTTTCCGCGCCAGTGGTCAGGCCCGGGAAGCCTCTGAGTACCTGTTGGCCTTGCAGTCTGATCAAGCCACGGAGACGCCAGCTCGTCTCACCGCCTGATTCCACACACCCAGCAAAAAGGCCCCGATCCGGGGCCTTTATTTTGTCTGCAGCGCGACTTTTACCGCTCTCAGTAAGTCAGTGATTACTGCACCCAGCTCTCAACGGTGTCCGAGCCGTGCTCCTGCTTCCACTGCTTGAGGATCTTATGGTTGCCGCCCTTGGTTTCCACAACCTCACCGCTCTGCGGATGCTTGTAGCGTTTCACCTCGCGAGGCTTGCGCTGGCTGCTGCTGGACGCACTCACGGTCGGTACGCTGGGCCCCTTGGCCGGATCCAGAATGCTAATCACCTGGCGCAGGCCCATGCCGTACTGTTCCAGCAACGCTTTGAGTTTCTGTTCAAACTCGATTTCCTGCTTCAAACCGGAGTCGTTTTTCATGGCATCCAGCTGTTGCAGCTGCGCGGCCAGTTGCGCTTCCAGTGCTTTGAACTCGGCAAGTTTGGACATGAATGATGTACCTAGGTGTGGGACAAGTGCTGGGATAATAACTGAGACTGCGGATTTAGCCGAGGGTTTACTTAAAGCGCACGCGCTCTTGCGAGGTGCCGGTTAAAATGACCTCGCTTGGTCGCTCAATCAGACAAGTGCTGACACAGGTGCGCCACAAGTTGCTGCGGATTTGCGCTGTTTCCAATCTTGAACACGATATCGCGCTGGCTGCGCGGCAGCTTTTTCGCACAGCGCTTGGCTGCAGATCGGATGGCCGCATCAGTGCCATGAATCCGATCGGCCAATAACACGACCAATACCGCATCACTCAACGTCATCCGCGCCCCTGCTCTAGCAATCATGCCGGGCAGTCTACCCCCTGAACAAAGGGTCCGCTATTCCGATAGGCTGCCGATCCCGATGTGCCTGGCTTCGAATTATCACACGCGTGAAAAGGGCCAAGGCGGTAAAGGGTAACGGCGGCAATGGAAGGGGCGCAAGGGTAAGAGCTCTATCCGAAAAGGCAAAAGGACCTCCCGAACGAACAGCAGGTCATACGATGAAACGCTGGTGGTTAACATTTAAAAAAGGTGAGACGGCAGAGCCCACCCCCACGCCCATCGCCGAGGGCTTCCTGCTTCCCCAGTCGGCCGAATCTCTACTCGCCGCCGATCACCGGAGAAAGCTGCTCGAACGCATCTGGCAGTACACGGCCCTCTCCGAAGCGCAGTTTGATCGGCTCTACCTCGAGCCCATCCGTCGCTACGCCCGCTACGTACAGCAACTCCCGGCGAGTGAAAGCCATCATCACGCTTATCCTGGGGGGATGCTCGATCACGGGTTGGAGCTGGTGGCCTGCAGCTTGAAGCTACGCCAGTCCTACCTACTCCCCAGCGGCGCTGCACCGGAAGACCAGGCGGCACAAGCCGATGCCTGGAGCGCCGCGATTGCCTACGGTGCCCTGCTCCATGACATCGGCAAAATCGCCGTCGATTTGCAGGTGGAGTACCAGAACGCAGCGCGCTGGCACCCCTGGCACGGTCCCATAAACCAGCCCTACCGTTTCCGCTACAACCCCGACCGCGATTACAAGCTGCACGGTGCCGCGGCCGGGCTGCTCTATACGCAGCTCTTGCCGCCAGCCCTGCTCGACTGGCTCAGCAGCTTTTCCGAATTGTGGAGCCAATTGCTGTTCCTGCTAGCCGACCACTACGAGCACGCTGGGACCCTCGGGGAATTGGTGCTGCAGGCGGACCGAGTGTCCACCGCGCAAAACATCGGTGGCAATCCCGCAAAGGCTTTGCAGGCGCCCAAGCACTCGCTGCAGCATCATCTGCTCACGGGCCTGCGCCATCTGGTCAGAAACGAATTCAAGCTCAACCAGCCCGGCGCGGCCGGCTGGCTGACCGAAGACCACCTATGGCTGGTCAGCAAGACCACAACTGACAAGTTGCGTGCGCATCTACTGCCTCAATCGGTGGACGGTATTCCCTCCTCCAACATCGCTTTGTTCGATGAACTGCAGTCTCATGGCCTGGTCGACGCTACGCCAGAAGGCAAAGCAGTATGGAGTGCTACCGTCGCATGCGAAGGATGGCGGCACCGCTTTACTTTGCTCCGCGTCCAACCGCCCCTGATCTGGGCCGAGGGAGAGCGGCCTCGATGCTTCGCAGGAACAGTCGAGTTCAGCGCTGACGTTCCAGTAAAGGCGCTGGGTGACAGCGAATCGACCTCGTCCACGCCCCCATCTGCTTCGGCTAACGAAACGCCTGGAACTCTGCTAGCCAAGCAGGGCTCAATGTATCTCAATGACTTAGATACGTGGCGAGCCCAAGCCAGGCTGCAAGATGAATCGTATGATCGCGGCCGGAGTAAAGGACCTGCCCCTGCCAGCCACGCAGCGGGGCAGACCTTTATCAAATGGCTGCGCGAGGAAATCCATAGCCACCGTCTACTGATCAACGACAACAACGCAAAGGTTCATACGGTTAAGGGCACCTTTTTTTTAGTCACACCCAGCATTTTCCAGTACTACGCTGCGGAGCACTTAAGGGCCGAGAATGGCGTCAACGCGACGGGTGCATGGCGGCGCGCTCAACGCGATTTCGAACAGATGCGCGTTCATCTGAAGCAGCCGAACGGTCGCAACATCTGGACGTGCAGAGTGCAAGGCCCACGGAAAGCCAGCCGACTGAATGGCTACCTACTCAGCGAAGCTCAGACGCTTTCGAGCGAGCCACCGGCCGACAACAAGTTTCTAATATTGGACACAGATGGGTCGGGGCAGTCACGACGATGCTAATAAATTACTTCGCCTGTTAGACGGCCGCCTAGCCAGTGACTGCGTGAGCATGGCCCTCATGTGACGTGGCGGTATACCGTCTCCCTTAGCTACTAACAGCGTCACCGTCTTTGATCCTCGCCCCTTCGCCAGTTAGCTGCTGCCACACCTTGTCAATCGGTACATCATGCTGCTGCACTCTGACCCGCACATCCCACCCCTTTGTGACGTTTTGGTAGGTACATGAACCAGTTACGTAACCGACTGACCAACACATGACATCGCCCTGCTCGACGCGCGCCGAAGAGTCCAATTCGATAATTGTATAGCCGCCCTGGCTTTCAACCCAAATCGCAATTCGATCGACGACAATCCTGTCAACAACTCCCACAGTCAGCACTCGGATGTCCTCCATAGATCGCAACTGGGGATAGAACACGATTTGTCATCAAATTGCCACCCCTGGCGTACAGTATGCGAGCCTGCGTGTAGGTCTGTGCGATACCGAACAAGGATAATGATGCCGTACTCACAGGCCGTATGCACCAGGGAAAGGCACTCGACGCAACCGGCCGCTCTGCTTCGGTGCAGGTTTTGTGGGTCAGGTAGCTGATAATTTTTGGTCTACGCTCGATTGGCCTCGGCCAGGAGGCTCCCTCACAGAGCTCGTTCAACGCCTTACGCTGCCTTGAATCTGTGGCAATGGGTAATCAGCGGCCGCTTTCTATCTAACCTTTTTTTCAGCATCCTTGCAGTCTCCACCAACATTGGACACGAAATCAATAGTCTAATATAAGGCCATCATATCCTAAACCTAGCGGAAATTCCGGACAAGGATCATTAGGCTCAACTCCAAAGCGGCCTGCGCCTTTATTGCTACTCGTTCGTGCCTTAGTGGGAAGTTCCCATCACGTCAGAGACAACCCGGCGAACGATAGCGACATCAACATGATAATTAGCAAAATCGCTTGCACGAATATCAGTACGCAGAGATGCACTTAGCACTACATCCTGGGTTTTTTTCAATTCGGCAAGAACATTTGAAAATTGATATTCATGAACCAATAATAACATAACACACTCCACCCCTTGGACGAATTGCATTTTCATCTCAGGTAGCGTGAAAGCAAGCGCTACCCCACGTCGATACGAGGCAACCAGGTCTCGGGTAGCAGTGACTTCAAGGTTCAAAGACCGGTCAGCACAATTAAGCGTCGAAACTCGCGACTGACTGATCACATGTCCACACATCTGCAAAAACAACGACTCGTACCACTCCACAAGGCTCTCCTCTGCGACAGCGCGTTGCCAATATGTTGAATAAACCATCCATACCACTCTAACGGTGCCCGCAAGCGACTGCCTCATTTCACGACTTGCTTTTCAGCCGAGACGGTGCTAGCGGGTTACTCGCCGCCTCTACTATTAGCATGCCCATGCAGAAAAAACGCGTCGGGTAACGCTAAAGTCATCCGCCCCATGAACATCACAGTCTGCTCGAAGACGCGATTGGAATAATTCTGAACACATTCATGAGGATCTGAAGGAAAGGTACGCCGCACCAAGGCCATCAGAGTGGTGCGCGGCCAAACCATTCATGCCTCTTCCGGGGCTTTTGTGGCTGACCGAGCAACCATCCTGAGAGGATTGGCCGCGCCCCTACACAGAAATGACGAAGCCATAGCCCAGCTAATCGCATCAAATCGTAGACAACCCACGCTCACTCCATTGACAGCCCCCAGGCTTTTATCCTGCGCCCGCAATGGCGTGACCTTCGGATGATATCCGACGTAACCGAACGCCGTATCTTTATTTACGATGGATGGCGCGAAAAGCTGGCGTCGTCCGAATCCCGTCACAGAAGCCATAGGGAAGAATGGTCCCCTGAACAAGCGGCCGCCGCGCGGACGGGTTGATCGGAACATCCCTCGATTAAGAGCATGACGAGACACGTCGCGATCAACTAGCTCATGACTACCCACGACGAGCATTCTGACCGCGGCGAACGAATGAATCACGGCCAATGAAGCAAACCCATCCAAAAGCCTGCAGTAGCTGGCATAGTCAAAAATGACGATAGCTATCATGGTGGCACTATGGCATCACTCGCGCAAAGCTGATTGCCCAGACCTCGATAGGCGGGTTCAGCCCATCGCTGCGCGCTGGCGCGCCTGAAATTCTCTCAAGACGAACCAAGATGACGAGGATCACCCAAAAAAGAGAAATGTTGAGGCTCGCGATCATCAAATACCGCCAGCACCAATTAGAATAACTGACCAGCCCTGAGCACTGGCCTGCTCAGAGCCTTGTAAGCACCAGGTGAAATGGTTGTTCACGCGTCGAGCGAGCGCAGCCCGAGCTTGGCGCGAATTCATCCGAGTCAATGCTCGCTCGCAGCTTAGCTACAAGGCCCCTGATATGGAGATCCAACAATGGATAAACCTGACCCTCTGTTCACCGCTGTATGTTGCGTCTTTATTTCCCTAGCCATATTTTGGATCCCGCTCAGTTTCGTTATTAGTAAAATGCTGAACGACTAACTGCGGGGCATCCTCCGGATACATACCCCGGCCAGTCGTAGTCGATATGCATTTCACGTTGATCTTGAGCCCACCCACTTCGCAAGCTCAGGAACGACCCCGAACGCTCAGCTCGGCCGCATCAACCATTTTATCGCGCGCGGACGTGTGATACCACCCAGCGTGACTGATTCACGACTCCAGGAGGCGTTCTCACCAAATTCTCACACACCGGGCCTCGCAACTTCCTTATGCATCTATCCGCGTTTTCTGGCACTAGGCGTTGACAAGCGCCATCGTTCCATCGAAAAATTCGAACGACGGTAGCACAACATTCTCCAGACTCGTGCAATCGTCCTTGGAGAGCTATAATAATCAGCGCAGGGCAGACGAGGCGGACGGATTGTTGTTGCAATCACCGTGATTCAGCGTCATAAGGTCTTCACGTAGAGGATGCCAGAGGCCGGTTGCACCTGCAACTGCAGGTATACCCTTTTCCTTGGGAACTTTAATATGAGTTGTAATGTGAGCGAAGAAGAAATGCGCCAAGCGCTTTTCGGATCCTCGAACTCTGCTCCAACTAAAAGCAGAGAAAAACCTTCAGCCAGCACCCAACAGGCGGTCGCTTCCCACCGCGTTCGGCAGAAATCGTCGGCGCCGCGCCTTCAAGTGAAGCTGCGAGTCGCGAAAGTATTCGAGGGGGAGGAAGAAATCTTCACCTATGAGGCGAGCACCTTGAGTACCTTGGTCGCCGAGCAAGAGGCCCGGAAAGCGGCAAAGAGAAAACACTTCAAATACTTTGAACTCATCTCAATCCTTGCGGTGTAAGCAGTGAAAAGGGCAGTTCGCGCTTGTATCTCAGGATGGCTAGGCCGAAAAGTCTGGAGCATGGGGACCAGATGAGTGGGACTCCAGGATTTACACCTCCCACAGCGCCAGCAAATATTTAAGGACGTATAGACAAAATAAAGTACTTCATTTGCCCTGCCTACAAAGCATCGCATCTTGTAGGACTGGAGCAAATTGAGGCGCCCCGACGTCAGCCGGGTCAGCTCTACCCGAGCTTCCTGACGGACGCTGATCGCAGATGTGTTTGACGCTTGTGAGTCCAGGCTTGCCGCCTCGTCACTCCCCACGGATGCCTGTAGAAGCTTGCCGTTGTGTCGTGCGCCTGTGATGCTCATGACGAATGATGCCCCGCGGATTTCCGCATTGGGAAAACTTCTATACAACCTTCCGAAGTGGAGCGCTCAGGGCACGGTTGAGCAGATAGACGACCGATTTTGTGCCCAATAACGAAAGCGGACGGAGCGTGATGAGAAGCCGTCAGGTGCTGGTCTCGATTCCCAGCCAACTCGTAGCTCTTCTCACGGCGGCGAAAGTGCATATTACGCCGACAAGTTAAAAGAGCGCGATAGAGGCCTGACCGTTGATACCTTGAGCCTGCTTAGTACAGTCTGCATCAATGGCGCCAGGTGGCAGGATCGAGATTCTGTGGACGAGCCTATGACATCCTCAATGGGCGAGCCCCCGTCAGTGAATACTCTGGTCGTTGAGAGGGCATAAGCTGGAGAACCCGTTCAGAGGATCAACACCGTGGACAACGACCTGGAAGCGGACGGAGGGCGAGCATGCAAGCGAGCCTATGCATTCGGACCGTATGCGCCAGCTGTTTGACAACATAGTCCTCACCCTGCGGATTCGCGCTGATCGCTGTAGCCGCTACGCAAGATACCGGCGCCATGCTGGAGGAACCTATACAATTTTGGTCCAAGCAATTCGATCGCGTAAGCAGCAGCCTTAATCACGTCAGCCTTGACTTCCTCCGCCTCGGCTGAATCAAAGGCGCTCTACGGCAATACCAGCAATCACAACGGCGGCAATGCGCCCATCCGTTGGCTGGACTGTTAAAAAACCCAATGGTTGCGGGCCAACGAGATTTTGCTTTTTGGCCGTGACTGCTAAAATGTTCAATTTTGTCCCAACCATAGAAACTAGAGGTTTTGGCGATCACGACTCACCGGGGCTTTTTCGTTTCAGGAAGTGGACGAAGAAGAACCCGGGGCTATCGGGGTTTTGGCGTCATTCGCTGATGCGGAGCTCCGCTTTATGCCCAGCACTCTTTTGAGCGTCTGTCGCTTGGGTACCTGAGCTAAATCCGGCGCCGGGCGCCATCGCCTGCATTGAGCTGTCCAAGCTCGAGGCATGATGCTTCCAGTTCGACGCCATCGCGGCGGCGCATAGCAATACAAACAAAATCATCATCTGTATTGCTAATCTCGAAATTGTCAACATGCTACCTCCGGTGCTCGGTCTCATTTTATAGAAGCATACACCCATTTCATTTCGATTACTGGGGCGACGGCAAGACCGAGCTTTACGGAACTGAAGGCAACGTCGTCCTTCTGCAGGTCGTTGCCGTACATCCTGGGGAGGTGAAGGTGAATGCCAGCTGTGAACATCGTGCGCTCAAGACAGCCGCCTTTCACTGCGGGAACGAAGGCTATACGGCGAGCTTAGCGGGCATCCTCCGGAAAGCAAGGCAGTCCCGTTGTCAGCGCTCTTTACGAGCTTGCCAAGCGAAGTGGAGCGCCGGAAGTTTTGAGTAAGGCGCCTCCATAGCCACTCTCAGGAGCGCCATCTCAACGGCGGTCGCTTTGTTGATCTGTCACCATGAGTTGTGCAGCGTCACCCTCTTCGTAGACGTGGCCGCCGAGCACCTTGAGCTGATAGTGCATAATCCCCTGGATCAGCGACTCAGTCAGGATTTTCATGGCTCAATCTCCTCTGCGGCGCGTCAAGAGCCTTCGCTTCGTGGTAAAGCCTCATGTCCTCGACTGCCTAGAACATCTGAGCGGCGTCAGGCATGCATTTTTTAAGGCTTCGCCTGACTGCTCAGCTCCAGTCATTTGACTGGGGCATTATAGGATGCCTCACAGGCCCGGTCAGCTCTTCGGGCTCGGTCATACGCTTTCGCTAACTCTGAGGCTTCAGCCGGTGCGAGCAGGCCAGAGAACACCGGCCGCACGGGTCGCTGCTTCGCGATCAACCGATCAATAATAGAGAAAGGATGAAGGGAAAGCGCCTAATGATAGCCACTTGCTTTTATAGGTGGATCCGAGTATCTAGGCAGTGAAGTCTTTAGTTCAGCTCACCCTCTTGATGCTCGCTGAGCTTTCTATTGATACAGGTGGGGAGGCAGGGTTGAACTCCACTTTTTAAGACGCAGGTCTCCCCCTTGCCATCCAACACCGCACCCAAATTCGCAGCTGTAAAAACCATTACCCAGGTTTCCGTTTTCAGCCAACCGGACCTAAATGGTTCAGATGCTAACCCTGGTAACGGAACCGAAAACGCCAACTTGGCGAGCATCATCAAATCGGTCATCAACAACGGCGGCAACTACAGTCTGGATACCTCGATCCGGAGCTTCACCGATCCTGACTTCGCGACCAAACTGGCAGGCAGCGGCTTTTTCTTCATGACCGACATGGAGAGCGGGAATCCGAGCTCGGCTGCGTTCCTGCCAAACTCTGCCCAAGATGCACTTGAGAGCTGGGTGGGCAGCGGCGGCGTGATCATGATGACCGGTACGGCTGGTGCGTCTGACGCTCAATTCCTAAATACGGTGTTCGGGTGGGATCTTACGGCCCAAGGCGGAGTAAGCTGGAACCTCAACAGCGAGAATGCAGCTGGGACACCTTTTGAAGGTGGTCCGACAACCTTAAACAACCTGTCTGCGACTGACTCAATTGGCAGGGGCACGGTAGCCAATTTTAAGGCGATCTATGGCACGGATGATAACGCAACTGTCGCGGTGATTTCGTATGGCGCCGGCACCGTCATTTTCCTTGGCTTTGATTACTACAACGCCGGTATCGCCGGAACGGGCTTCCAGGCCGACGCGCCTCAGTATCTGCAGGATGTGACTACCGGGACCGCCAGCACGGATGCTTGGGTCACCGAAATGATTCCTCGTGCAATGCAATACTCTGCTAAGCTGTCCTCCGCCTACACCCTCAAGCAAAGCGGAGCCGGCCTTACGTCAAGCAACACTCTGGTGGTCTCAGACGAAGACAGCAACATCGTCACCGTTACCGCGGCGGCGCTCACGGCCGTGCAGAAAGACAGTACCGGAGCGGTCATGGCATCCAACAGCCTTCAGCCTCCTGACAGCCACCTGCTGGAGATGATTACCTTTTTCGCCGACGCCAGTGCTTGATGGTACGAAGGTAGAAGGCAGCCTAATCTGGACATTCGACTCTGGCAATGAAGCCTTCCGCTACCTTAAAGCGGGGGAACAGCTGCTCTTGGAGTACGCGCTTGTTGCCGACGACGGCAATGGCGGAACCGAGCAAACTACGCTGCAGCTGGTGATCTCGGGCACAAACGACCTCCCGACAATCCAGGGCGTACCTGTGTCGCGCGAGGCGGTCACCGTTGGGATTCCAGCCACCTTAGCCCACATCAACGTGCAGGATGTAGATGCTACCGAGCTGACGGTCAGCCTGACTGCCGAGAACGGGCAGATCGGTGGCCTCAGCGGTTGGACCAAGGCCGATAGTGTCTGGTCCAAGACCGCTACGGCTGATGTGCTCAACGCAGCCTTGGCCAATGCGACCTTCATCGCAACGCGAAAAGGCGATGCCAGCATCGAGGTGAGCGTCACTGATGAAACCGGCACCGCTGTCAAAACGGTTTACGACCTGAAGGCCAAGTCGCCTGTTGTTAACCCGACCGTTGAAGTGGACGGTGTTGGCGTTACCTATTCGGATGCATGGCTGCCGACTGGCGATCTTGGGCGGCAGGTCGATATTCCTGTTATCACTGCCGGTCGTACCGAGCAAACCGGCGCCGCCAACGTTGCGGATATTCCGCTGGTGAAGACCGGAAACGCGCTACTGCTTTCAGCACAGTTGCCGATCGGCTTCGGCCTGAAAGCCCTAGGCGGCAATGTAAGCACCGCCGCGAATTCGCTGGCGAATCTGATTGAGTCGATCAAGGCGGTCAGCGCCGTCAACAGCCACGACCTGGAGCACCTGACCAGTAATGGTTCTGCCTTCCTCGCTGGCCTGTCAGGTGACTCAGCGCTGCTGGTGCAAACCCTGACGCCGGTAGCCACCGGCAATGCCGCGCCTTCGGCACCGCTGGTCATCAATGGCTCGATCCACGCCAATCAGCACACTGCACTGGTCATCGATGCATCTTCCTTGCCGGCCGGTAGCACCCTTCAGCTGAACAATGTCGACTTCGCCTCGGTGGTTGGTGCGGTTACGGTGATCGGCTCCAAGACGGGACAGATGTTCAGCGGGGATGGAGAGAGCCAGACCTTCGTGCTAGCTGGTAACAGCGGCAGCCAAGCTTACGCCGGTGGCGGCAATGACACCATCGCGGTCAATGCTGCGGCGCCGGGGGGCTCGGCCAGCTCCAGCCTGGTACACGGTGGTTCGGGTGCCGATACGCTGGCCTTTAGTGGCGCACGCTCGGACTATGTGATTGAGCAGCGCGACGGCAGCGTGGTAGTCAGCCGTGTCGATGCCCCCTCGCAACAGACCATGCTCATCAACGTAGAAAGCCTGCAATTTAGCGACGGCAACATTGGCGTCGAGTCGCGCTCAGAACTGGGTTTGATCGCCGGCCTGTACCATAACATTCTTAGTCGCCAGGCCGACCTCGACGGTTTCGAGTACTGGGGCCTGCAGCAGAGCAGTGGCAGCCAGAGCCTAGGACAGATTGCCCTTAGCATGATTGCTTCATCTGAAAATTTCGCCGCGGGCCATGGCTTCACCAACGATATAGGTATCGATCTTGAAGTGTTGTACCGCAGCCTGTTCAACCGGGACGCTGATGCTGACGGCAAAGCTTACTGGACCGGGCAAATGCAGGGCGGGATGAGTCTGCAAGACGTTGCCAACTCGATGGTGGGGTCGATCGAGATGAGCGCCAACACGCAGCGGGTAGGAGAGTGGGACTTTACTATCTAATTTGAAATGAAATCCAGGAAAAGCCTTTTCGGAGGCTTTTCTTCAGACATCAAACCGGCGCGTGTACCAGCCCCAGCTTCGTGCCCGACCCGACAGGTATAGCCAAGAAATACGCGGTCTGCACTATGGCTTATGACGATTCCGCTCCCCCAAAGGGGCCGTCGCCTAGCCAGCCTTTTCGCTCACCCTCGCCCGTCAGCCCCCACGCCATATCCTCATCCTTCACCCCACCCTTCCACGTCACATAGCGCGAGCCACCACCAATCCGTAGCGTGGCAAGCTCCAGGCCCGCCCGCCGCTTATCCGCATCCAGGGCGAGCAGCCTCTCGTAGAACAGCGCATCACAGACGGCGCGGGGGCAGCTGGTTCTGTCAGTAAAGTCCGTCATGGATCACCCCGGCCTCGCCGCGCTCGATGTGGTGGAACAGCGGCTTGACGATCTAGGACCCTGACGCCAGGTCGGTATTGAAGTACAGTGGAGCTGTGTAGATCGGACGGTTGAGCACCTGATAGCGAAGGTCGTCGGCCAGCACCCACTCGCCCTGATATAGGCCCGCAGCTGCAGCGGGTCGAGGAAACGGCCAGTCATGGCGCACCACCGATGGTGACTGCAGCTCAAGTTTGCGCGATAGAGGCGTTGACCAGAATCCGGTTGGGGGCGCACGTAAGTTGGCGCAGCGCAGTAAGCATTGGCGGCGTAGATCAGGGCCTGGAGGGCACAACTCTGGAGCACAAGCAGGCCGGCCAGCAGAATGACGTTTTCATGCCACCCTCCTCCATTGCCTGCTGAGCATCGGACCGCAGGAAAGTTGGTGATCCATCGTCGGCAGGTCGGCGGCCCGTTCCGAGGCCTCTGGCAGCTCGATGGGCTGGCGGCGTCCGTGGCCTGCTCGAGTAATCCAGTACCCGTCCCTAGCGCGAACGTTGTGCTAGGCCAGGTGTGCCGGCGACGCGCACGGCTGTGTACGCAGCCCTGGAGCATAACGATGTGCCCACGGCCGCGTTCGTCCGGCTGTTGCTGTGGACCAATCGGCGTCACTGCCCGCCTAGGGCGAGGCTCAGTAGACCTCGGCCTTGTCCCTTGTCCCTTGTCCCTTGTCCCTTGTCCCTTGGCACTTGACACCCCGGCAAGCCGCACCGGCAGACCTGGGACATCGACTCAGCGCGTGAGCCTGACATTTTCGCGGGCAGAGTTTGAGCGTCGGGGGCGATGGCTGAGGCGCGGATTTGTTGCAGCATGAGCTCTGCAGACGAGAAAGCCCCGATTGGTGGGCCATGAAATAGGTGCGCTATGATCTGTCCATCACAGAGAGAGGGGACTGATGAAAAATCTATGGATGGGTGTAGCGCTTACGGTAGCGGTGAGCGGGTGCGGGACTGTCCGAACTATATCGAGCGAGTCAAAGTCCGCGAACGACCTGGCGAAATGGCAGACCTATTGCCACACCATTCCCCGGGTGTACAGCGGCATTGCGTATCAGTTTTGCAATTTGAATGGGCCGCAAAGAACGCGGGCTCACTGGGCGCCATTCCCGATCCTGATCGACATGGCGGCGTCGGGTATTGCCGATACAGTCATTCTTCCGTACACCGGCTACCAGCAATACAAACGCGGCAATATACTCATCCGGAGGTTTGAGTATTGATCCGCAGGTGCTGATATAGGTCTGAACGGCTGGGGATGTTTGCATCAGGTTGAAGCTGTTACGGCCACTCCTGCTCATTCATCTCGGCACTGATCGAGTCATTGGCACGGCACCAGCAGCTCAGCCTCACAATCAAGGCAGGTCTGTACATGATCACACACCGCCGCTGAGGCCAGCGCGATTACCTGATCGCCCGTCAGCTCGACGAAGCCTGACACCGTCTACCACTTGATGCGCTACTCCGGATCAAGCGAGGCAGCGACGCAGCACCCGTCAGCAGCGACTGGCTGTCGCGCTCGGTGTTGACTGCCAGGCTCTCGACGACTGCATCAACGGCTTCAGCCCGGATTTGGCGATCTGCGATGCGCTGTGCCCACGTCTCGGTGAGAGCTGCCTTTTTTCTTCTTCGCTCAGCGACACCGGATCATGGGTAACAGCTAGGCAGAATTGCAGGCCAGATCAAGCGGAAAGCTAGAGCTCTAGAACTGTACCGCGGCAAGTCGATTCTCGATGCGACCCTCTTCAAGCAGGAGCCCGAGGTCTCTCAAGCCACAACTGGATTCGGTCTGGCGAGAGGTGTGATGACGGATGCTATATCCTGTGAAGCTAGCCGACTGCAAGTGGGTTGGGGCTCAAGCACGTGAGGGTCTGGGAGCAAGCCAATCCCCCCTACTAAACGATTGCGTGTTAGTCGCGATGGACGGCAAAATCAAAACACCGCCAGAGACAACCTGATGTTGCTGACCGAGGACATTCTGCCACTTCAACCAGATACGCAAGTACCCCGCTGAGCTACAGCGAGTAATTCTCTTCCAGCACAAACTCAAAAGAGCGACACGGAAGAAGACCGATGAAAAATAAGCTCAGCGACCTGCGTGACCACCTGTTCGTCCAACTGTAGGCCATCCGCCCGGCCAGCGAGGAAAAACTGGCGAAGGAAGTCAAGCGTGCCCAGTCCGTCTCTGATATCGGTCGGGTATTGATCGATAGCGCCAAGACCGAGATCGAGTACTTCCGTCGTATCGGCGGGGAGCATAGCTCAAGCTCCTCATCAAATCCAAAGCAGCCCTGCCTCGCGCGAAAAGAGCTCGCTCATGGAGCCCTGAGTACGGGGGAACGAATGCGTCAGCTGCTGAGTTCTCCCGATCTAACCTTTCCGACCAAGCTGATAGTCGTAAAGCGCTATGCTAGCCACCTTCGAGCGCTGCTTGAGGGGAAATGATTGGTATATTGTGAGCCAGCTGGACAAGACACCTTCGGCTTAAACGCCGTTCCTCGGTAAAAGATGTGTTCGGGGGCCAAGAGGGTTAGCCAGATCTCGCGCCGTCATTGGAAAAAAGTGGTTGCTCTCAGGTAGTCACTGGTCGATATCGGCAAGTGGCTTCACTAAACGATGTTGAGTTGAAGACTCAATGGAGTTGAGGGGATCTGCGACCTTTAGGAGGTGCATCGTGGGGCAGTGAAGGCGAATGCCAGCTGCGAGACAGTGCAATTCAAGCAGTCCGTTTCACTCCGGGAGCTTAGGTAGCGCGGCGAGTCTGTCAACAATTGGGGTCGAACCGCTGCAGCTGGTTCAGCAGTATGCGATCGGCCTGTTCCTTGGTGATCGTCATGCCAGTCTTTACCCCCCGTAGGGCCATAGCCGATAGTCCAGACGTCTACAGAATCTTGGTACGCCTGCAGGCGTAGGCCTTCGGACGACTTGCTCAGGCTCAAGCCGCGTTGCGAGGTTCGCGTCGGTTTTCTCCAGGATCAAGTAGGGTAAGGAATTATTTCCTCAGCCCTCTCACCCCTGGCGGTTTCGCATACGGCTGTGCAATTAATACGCTGGAACCCCTGCACAGTGCCGCGCAGTGTGACCAGCCGCATTTTGGAGGAATACAGCGGTGGCACGGGCTGGTTCATGTGGGGATCTTGAGTTCAACATACGGCTATGCCCAAGTCACCTTGCGTAAGGTATCACTCAGAGCACCGGCTTAGGAGATATACCCCGCCGCAAATCGAGACCCTATGACCTGACTGCCTTTTAAGAGACTCTGTATCTAATCCATTCCATCGTACGAACGATCACAGGGAAAGATAAAAAATGCAACTCAACGATCCAACCAGCACTTCGAGGTGGAAATCCCATAACGAGCACCACAGAGGCCGTCCAGCATCATCGCTTCTTTCCAAAGCACTCGAACTTGCTAGCACTCAAAAAAACTCTAAAAAAGCTGTGGATCTGGGCTGCGGCTCTGGCAACGATACTCGCGCTTTTCTTCAAGCTAGCTGGGGCGTTCTAGCTATTGACCGAGAGCAGGCCGCAATCGAAATGGTGCACGTTACGGGTCGGGATCACCGTGTTGCAAAGCTAGAAACAGCTACCAACTGTTTGAAAGCATCGAGCTCTTGTCAGCTGCGTCATTGATCCATGCAGGAATGGCCTTACCAGCCTGCCATCCCGATCAGTTTGCAAAATTCTGATCAGTTGTGATATCTGCGCTTCTGCCGGCAGGCGTTTTCGTGGGCCAACTCTGCAGCGACAAAGATGATGAGACATCCGATACGGCGAGAACTTTTTCATCCTGAGCTAGAGGATCAAACCCATGTTCGCAGCGGCGCGTTTGCCGCTGGGTGGTGACCTAGCAAAGACCCAGTTCTTGCGCCCCAGCCTAAGGCCGGATCTGGTTTTCACACCAATTGTCTCAATGGCTACAGGCCCGTCATCGAGGTAGCACGAGAATGTCGGCCAGCGTTTCAAGCTGTAATTCAAGACTTTGCCGGTGGCTGAACCGTTGTGCACGATATCGCGTTGGGCAACCCTCCAGGCAGTCAAAACATCCATCACCAGTACCGCTTTCTCTTGCCGTATTCGGCGACGTATGTCCGGCTCCCGATCCTTGATTTCCCCATTGATCTTGTACCAGGGCTGCAGGTAACGCAAGACAATGCGTCCTGCGCCGTGCATGGCTGGCTTTACGATCAGAGCCAGCTCACCCGACGGCAGTGTGAAGACGCGCTGTCGCGCCCTGCGCGCCGAAGGCGTTGCACACTGGCGCACCTGGCTGATGTGGGCCGGGTGATGCTCGGCGGCGCCGAACACTACAACTCAGGCACGTTGGGTTTTCCCCGCATGGACCCTGAGAAGACGAAGCCCCGGCGAACTGTGATCACCAGGGCTTCTACTTTCTCTGATGGGGACAAAAGAGAACGCTGCGCGGATAGTAGCAGTTGCGCGCCCGAAAGCGAAACCCCGGTGGTTCGCAATCACCGAGGTATCTATTTTTGCTCCAGCGCCCTTGTTTTCGAATTGAGAATGTAGGGCGAATCCTGGCTGAAACAAGATCGAGGATCTAATCAGACGACCATAGTATTAGGCGATGAGTAGGCTGGACCCTAGTGCTATATTGGCCGCCGCTTGGAACCCTCGCTCAAGGAATGAGAATGTCTCGACTTATTGTGTTCGCACTCGCAGCGCTTCTAATAGCAGGTTGCTACATCGCTTGGTCACTAGACCCATCATGGGTCGCCCCGGGGTGGCGCCCCCTTTAGATTCATACCTCAATCGCCCAAAGGCCCGCCATGTAGCGTTTCAGCTGGAGAAGATGATGCCGATCACCGGTCAGCAGCTGCTGCGGATCGTCCCCAAAGCTCGCCTAGCCGCGGGCATCTTTTTGGTGCGCCCGGCAAGCCCCGGGATGCCAATGGAAGCGGTAGAGATTTCGAACGTCGCCCCGTGCGGGTTCATCTATCGGACGCCTGGGCCGGCCGAAACGGGTTGTGGCTCAAGGTAAAAGGCGCCTCAATGACCTCGCCTAACGGAATGTCTTTTCCAGAAGGGTGAATCGCCCCGGATTCTCTAGACACCTTGCAAGCTCATTGCGTAACGCTTTTCAAACTCTACCGGTGATAGCTGATTGTTGAAACCATGGCGGCGTTTTACGTTGTAGAACATCTCGATGTAATCGAACACATCACTCCGAGCATCTTCCCGCGTGGTATAGATTTTTCGCTTGATCCGTTCCCGTTTCAGAAGCT